>CAJMQV010000021.1 GCA_905215575.1 uncultured bacterium
TTCGGCTATATAGCGATCTTCTGTTATCAAGAGGGTATTTTGACACACCCTCTTTATCTTTGGGATTAGGAGGATGAAACCCGAGTCTTGTTTTTCACCTTTATTCGACCTCTGATGAGGCTATGAAGAAATGGTCCCGACGATTTTTACAATTCATCGAAATGTTTTGTAAAAATCGTCGGGACCATTTCTTTTTTACTTCAAAGGCAATCTTGCTTTTCAGTCTTCTTTAATTACCTTTTTCAGTATTCAGAGTGTCTTTTTTCTGCGTCAGAGTGTCTGTTGGGACAAGATTTTGCTGTCTTCTTCGTGATATCCGGAACAGATCCTTCCATGTATTGAAGTCCTTTTTGAACTGGATACCGATACCTTGGGTGGTCAGAGATGACTTGGTGAAATACCGGTCGTTGGTTTCGCTGTAAGCCTTCAGAGAAAGGTTTCCGTTTGGCGTGAGCAGCCACTGGATGTCAAAGTCGCCGATAAAGTTGGAAGACTTGTAGGTGTTCGTATTGTCCCGATAGCCGAAGTTTCCGTTGATCAGCAGGCGGTTGTTGAGCAATCGGCCCGAAAGCAATCCTTCTACATCCATATCGCTCCAGCCTTGATCGCCCGTACTCAGGTTGGTTCCGAAATTCCAGTTGTTATTGCCAATGATGTTTGACAGCATTTCGTTGAGCTGTCCGCTCAGAGTAGAGGAGAGCAGTGACTTCATGGCCACGGACGACTGGCTTTGGTCCGGATTATTATAATCGTAAGTATAGAAACGTCCGATACCGAGCAGATATACGATCTGCATGTTCTTTTCCTCTTCGGTACTGATCAGACTCTTTACCATGCGCTTTTCGTCCTCGTTCACGTTTGGAATGTCAAGGTCGAAACTGATATGCGGCTGTTTGGCCTTGCCCTGTATGTTCATCAGACAGTTTACGCGCACATTGTTTTGACTGAAGGTGGTTCCGGAACTCAGATCGTTGAGCGAAACGGAAGGCACGCTGTAAATGGCCTGTAAATTCAGAGCCGCTTCGTTAGGATCTCCTCCAAATACGATGTTTCCGCCCTGCGAAAGAATAAAGTCCTTTCGGATGACATCTTGCAGCGACAGTTTATAGATACCTTCCTGCACGGTAAAGGTGCCATACATCTGGAATTTACCTTTATTATAGAACGAAGCCTTGATGTTTCCGCTTCCGTTCACAGATATATAATCTCCTGCCCGCGCATCCATGAGAATCCTCATCGTAGCCTTGGGGGTGATGTGCAGGTTGAAGTTTACACGTATATCGCTGGTCGTTTTTGTAGAGGCTGTTTCCTTTTCCTTTTCCGTATTGTTGTTTTCTTCATTCGACTCAATCCGCTCGTTGTCGAGCAGCAGGGGGTGATGCGGTTTGTTCGGTGTATTCTTGGATACGAATTTCACGAACTGGTTTTCCGTGAGCACATCCGGGCGGGACAGGTTGTACATGAACAGGGTATGTTCGTCCGGCCAGGCATCGATGTCCACATTGAGTACTCCCGGTGCTCCTTTGATGCCCACTCGTCCGGAAGCGATGGCTGTACCACAAAACAGTTCGTCGCCAAAGTCTTCCTGATTGTATGCCAACAGACGGTCGGTCTTGATGTCAATGTCATATTCCATCTTTGAGAAATGACTGTGACTCAAGGTACCGTTTACGATGGCTTTGTGACCTTCGGTCTGTGTGCCTCCGTTGTCGTCATAGATAATGGCATCCTTGAATATGATTTTACCGGGTCTGATATTTACCATATTATTATACATATGATAGTAGGTGTTCAGAACATCCACCTTCGTACGGGCATGCTTTACCAGCATGTCGCCTTCAAGGTCGATGCCTCCGAACGGACCGAACACCCGCAGATTTCCGGTGGTGCGTCCCTGCATGTCGGTAAATATGCCGTCTGTGTACTGATTCAGGAAATACAGATTTGTGTTTTCGGCCGTGATGTTCAGGTCCAGTCCGCTTCCCGGATCGTGTCCCGGAGTGATGGTTCCCTCTACTTTGGTCATGCTGCTTTCCATCGGATCATTCATCAGCGCGTTGAGATAGATGGAACGCTCGCTTTTTTTCCATCTGCCGTAAGCATTCATATTACCCATGTATGCCAAATTGAATGTGAAAGGCTGCACATTTAGGTAGGCCTCTACTGTGGGGTCCTCTTTCAGATCATGCGCATAGACTCTTCCGGTGGCATAACCGTCGAATTCTACGGCATGGAAATTGATGATGTTGAATACATATTGCAGATTGATGTTCTTGAGATTGGCCACAAGCGTGTCGTTACGTTCGCCGGATACGGCTCCATGAATATTCAGGTAGCGGTCGGCTGACTGGTCAATCAGGAAGTTTTCAATCTTGACAGCTCCGGGCTGGATTTCTACTTTTGCCGGATGAACTCTCCACACCGAATCATTGATGACTATTTCGCTGGGGCGGAAGTTGATGATGGTGTGTACCTGCTTTTCCGCACTTTTTTCAAAGGCGGTGCTTATGGAGATATTTCCCGAATATTTTTTGTTGTTCGGGATGTCCCAGTGCAGATCATTGTACAGAATGCCGTCGCGTATGTCTGTGTCCATGCCGATATTGACCATACTCTTGTTCATTTCGCGCGACAGGGACAGGGAGCCGTTCAGGAAACCGTTGCTTCCCGAATAGTTTACATTCAGTCTTTTGATGTTTTCAGAGCCATAAATGATGTGCGGAGCCTGTACGTGCAGTTGTATCAGGCTTTTCTTGCTGTTGTAGGATGCGTTGATATATGCGGCCTGTCCGAATTCAACGGGTGTACCCAACAAGTGTTTCAGAATATCCAGATTCTGCACATGCACCGTAGCGCTGAGCTGACAGTCCTGAATCTTCTTTTCCGGAGCTTCTGCCAGTTCGGGCATATATTCCGAGATAGAGCGTTTGATGCTTAAAATCAAGTCTTTGAACGTGAAGTCGCCTTCGATGGAAGCCTGTAGGAAATCACTTTGCAAGCGGATGCTTTTCTCCTGTTTTTCTTTCTTCTTCCAGTCCAGATTCAAGCTTCCGAAAGAATGGGTTTCGCCCTCTTTGGTCATGTTGAAGTCCTTGATGCTCAGCTGACCGTTCAGATCGTCTGCCTTTAATCCCGTGAAGTCGGCGTCTATTTCTGTAGAGAAGCGCATTCCGGCAAACTTTTCGCTAAGTCTCAGATCATTGGGCGATAGGTCTTCCAAAGCGACCGTCACGTTTACCTTAGGGGCTTTCAGATATGGATTGATGCTTCCGTTTATGCGGATGGTGCCATTCGGGTCCTCCATGGAAACATTTCCGGTAAATCCTTGCTGGTTGTATTTTCCGTCAATTTTAATATTGCGGTAGTCGTAGGTGTTGTATTCAAAGTCGTTGATGACACCTTGTGCCTGAATTAGGGGGATTTTATGTTCCAGATTTCCGTTGATGTTCAGATTGAAGATCAAAGTGCCAAGGTTGCTTTTGGGGTCAAGTATTTTGTTGAGTTCCAGTCTTCTGGAAGCTATATTTCCCTTGAATTGTTTGGTGCCGCTGAAAGTGCCGTTCACGTTTATGGCTCCTGCGGAACAGCGGATCTCTCCGTTGGTGTTCAAAAGGTTGCGGTTGGCCTTGATTTCGCCTTTGTAGTGCACGAATTCAGCTCTTTCCAGAAAAGGAACGATTCCCGAAATCTTGTTTTGAATACCTTCTGGCAATATCTGGATCAGTTCCTTGTCCAAGCTGATGGACAGGGTAGAGGCATGAAGTCCCTGACGGTTTCTGTTCCGTACATGACTCAAAAGCAGTCGCGTCTGTATATCAAGCTCTTTTTCAGAAGTATATAAATGAATGTAGTCAAACAAAGCATGCTCCCGTATCCACTCTCCGGCCAGTTCGATATACACCGGTTTCCGGGCTCCTTTCAGTGCCGGAACAAAGCAGGCCAAATCGTTTGGGGTGATAAAGGAATGGTCGATACGTACGGCTGCACGCATTCCGGACAACCACTTGTCCCACCCGATATATCGGGGCGAATTTTTGTAAGTGGCATGGAGCGAATCGATGGTCAGCGAAGTTTCGGGCAGATGAATCTCCAATCCGGAGATGTTGGCATTCTGCTTGTTTGCTAAAATTTTGAAATACAAGTTGTTCAGCTGCATTCCCGATTGCTCCCGGAAAGACAGACGTTTTACCTGAAAATTTAATGAATCTTTGGTAAAAGCCTTTAAGGCGATGTTGGTGCTTAATTGCTTGATGTGCAGATGAGAGGGGTTGAACACTCCGGGCGTTTCTGCCACGAACCGTTTGTTGAAACGCACCTCGCCTCTTCTGATCAGAATGGAGTTGATGCGCAGGTCTATATCTTTCTTTTCTGTTGTGTCTTTGCTGGCAAAGGCATCCAGTATGAATTGCAGGTTCGTTTTTCCCTTAGGATTGTTTTGGTAGATATTCACATAACAGCCGAACAGCTGCGCATTGTTGATGACGATTTTACCTTTTAAGATGGCCAGAAAATCCAGTTTGGCCGAAAGGCGTGCCGCACGCAATAAGGTGTCCTGTTGCTGGTCCATGATGAGCACGTCGTCCATGATCACCCGATTCAGTAATCCCATATCCGTGCGTCCGATGTGTATTTCCGTATCTAAAAAGTCGGAAAGCCGGTTGGCCAGAAATGAAGACATGCGGACCTGTATTGCCGGGATATTCAGCAATAGCAGGCCTAACAGATAGAATGCCACGAGGTATCCGATCAGGCGTCGGGTTATTTTCTTGAGCGTTTTGATATTTTTATAATATTTTGATAGACGAAATTACAATTTTCTTTGGAGAAACCTTTCCCTTTTTCTATTATTTTACGTAAATTTGCGCCGTTTTAATTAAAACCATTTTTTATAATCCAAATATATGGCAAGTGTAATTAAATTACGTAAGGGTCTTGATGTCAATCTCAAGGGCAAAGCCGCCAAGGAAAAGTTTCAGGTAGCGTGTCCGGGAACCTATGCATTGGTTCCTGACAGCTTCGTGGGAATGAAGCCGAAAGTGGTTGTCAAGGAGGGTGATGTCGTGAAGGCCGGCGAAGCCTTGTTTGTAGACAAGGCACATCCTACAGTGAAGTTCGTTTCACCGGTGAGCGGAACCGTATCACTGGTTGAGCGTGGCGAACGTCGTAAAGTGTTAAGCGTCCAGGTAAAGGCTGATGCAGAGCAGCAGGCTGTTGACTTCGGTAAGAAGCAGGTAGCATCCATGGATGGCAATGCAGTGAAGGAACTCCTGCTGGAGTCCGGACTCTTTGCTTTCTTCAAGCAGCGTCCTTATGACGTGGTGGCTACTCCTGATGCGACTCCGAAGGCTATCTTCGTGTCTGCATTCAATTCTATGCCGTTGTCTGCCGACTTTGAGTATGTACTGGCTGGTCAGGAAAGCGATTTCCAGACAGGTTTGGATGCATTGTCAAAGATCGCCAAGACTTATCTCGGTGTAAGCAGCAAGCAGAAGAATGCCGCTTTGACTCAGGCTAAGAATGTTACGGTAAATGTGTTCGACGGTCCGGCTCCTGCTGGTAATGTAGGTGTTCAGATCAACCACGTAGATCCGATCAACAAGGGTGAAGTGGTTTGGACAATCGGAGCAGAAGAGGTAATCTTCATCGGTCGTTTGATCAATACCGGTAAGGTAGATCTGACCCGTACCATCGCTTTGGCTGGTTCTGAAGTGAAGGCTCCGGCTTATGCACAGGTTAAGGTTGGTCAGCAGCTGACTACTTTGTTGAATGGCCGTATCGCTACAGACAAGACCGTACGTATTATCGACGGAAACGTGATGACCGGTCAGAAGACTACAGCAAACGGTTTCTTGGGTGCTCATTCTACTGAGGTGAACGTGATTCCGGAAGGTGATGATGTACACGAGATGCTGGGTTGGATTATGCCTCGTTTTGACCAGTTCTCTACCAGCCGTTCATATTTCAGCTGGTTGTGCGGCAAGAAGGAATACACTCTGGATGCCCGTGTGAAGGGTGGCGAGCGTCACATGATCATGAGCAATGAGTACGATCGTGTATTCCCGATGGATATCTTCCCGGAGCAGTTGGTTAAGGCTATCATCACCGGTGATATCGACCGCATGGAAGCATTGGGTATCTATGAGGTTGCTCCTGAAGACTTCGCTTTGTGCGAGTTCGTTGACTCTTCAAAACTGGAGTTGCAGCGCATCGTACGCGAGGGCTTGGATATGCTTCGCAAAGAAATGGCTTAATTTAAAAATTAAAAATACGTAAATAATAATGAACGCGTTAAGAAAATATCTTGATAAGATAAAGCCGAACTTTGAAGAGGGAGGCAAGCTTCACGCTTTCCGTTCTGTATTCGATGGCTTCGAAACATTCCTGTTCGTGCCCAATACAACTTCAAAGTGTGGAGTAAATGTACACGACGCTATTGACAGCAAGCGTATCATGTCGTTTGTTGTGATTGCTTTGATTCCGGCCCTGTTGTTCGGTATGTACAACATCGGTTATCAGAATGCTCTGGCTGCCGGTAAGTTGGCCGAAACCGGTTTCTGGGAAATGTTCGGTTATGGTTTCCTGGCCGTATTGCCTAAGATTCTGGTATCTTATATCGTAGGTTTGGGTATCGAGTTCATCGTCGCTCAGTGGAAGAATGAGGAAATTCACGAAGGTTATCTGGTAACCGGTATGTTGGTTCCTCTGATTGTACCGGTAGGTTGTCCTCTGTGGGTGATTGCCATTGCTTGTGCTTTTGCCGTAATCTTCGCTAAAGAGATCTTCGGTGGTACCGGTATGAACATCTTCAACGTAGCTTTGATCACCCGTGCATTCCTGTTCTTCGCTTATCCTACTGTAATGAGTGGTGATACTTGCTGGGTTGCTACTGAGAGCATCTGCGGTTTGGGTTACAATTTGCCGGATGCCTTCACTATGGCTACTCCTCTGGGAGAGGCTGCAACTGGTGCGGCTATCACTACTTCTATGTGGGATCAGTTCGTAGGTTTGATTCCGGGTTCTATCGGTGAAACCAGTGTGATTGCCATCGGTATCGGTGCTATCATCCTGTTGTGGACCGGTGTTGCCAGCTGGAAGACTATGATCAGTGTGTTTGTCGGTGGTGCTGTTATGGGATTGATCTTCTCTAACTTCGGTCCGGAAGGTAACGCAGTTGCTGCTATGCCTTGGTATCAGCACATCATTCTGGGTGGTTTCTGCTTCGGTGCCGTATTTATGGCAACTGACCCTGTAACCTCAGCCCGTACTGAAACCGGTAAGTACTACTATGGATTCCTGATCGGTGCCATGGCAGTGATTATCCGTGTTTTGAACCCGGGTTATCCAGAAGGAATGATGCTTGCCATCTTGTTGATGAATGTATTTGCTCCGCTGATTGACTACATCGTTGTTCAGAACAACATTGACAAGCGAGCTAAACGTGCAATTAAAAAATAATTAAAGGAATATGGCTACAAAGAAATTTAAGTGTAAAGTATGCGGCTACATTCACGAAGGTGATGCAGCTCCGGCCAAATGTCCCGCATGTCAGGCTCCGGCTTCAGAGTTCGAAGAAATTACTGAAGGCGGACAGCCAAAGAAGAAAGGTATCAATACCAGCAGCAATACCTATACTATCATCTACGCTTCTGTAGTGGTAATCATCGTGGCATTCTTGCTGGCCTTTGTTTCTAAGGCATTGGAGCCACAGTCAATGGCTAATGTGCGTATTGACAAGAAGAGCCAGATTTTGGCTGCCCTGAATATCCGCGATTTGGATAAGGCTAATGTAGAAAGCAAATATGACGAAGTGATTGTTTCAGACCAGATCATTACTTCTAACGGTGAAGTGGTTAAGGATGGAGCAAGCAAGGACAAGGATGGTTTTGCTGTAGAAGACAAGGAAATTTCTGCTGAGAACCTCCCTCTTTATGTTTGTAACGTAAACGGTGAAACCAAATATGTAATGCCTTTGACCGGTAAAGGTCTTTGGGATGCTATCTGGGGTTATGTGGCTGTAAATGCCGACAAGAACACTATTTATGGTGTTTACTTCTCTCACAAGGGAGAAACTGCCGGTTTGGGTGCCATCATCACTGAGTATGAGAAGTTCCAGAAGCAGTTTGAGGGCAAGAAGGTGCTGAATGCCGACAAGAGTGCTGTGTTGATCAGCGTGGCTAAGAAAGGCAAGTTCGTAGAAGGACTGACTGACGAGAGCCGTTGTGATGCCATCACCGGTGCTACTTTGACTTCAGACGGTGTGAACAACATGCTTCACGAGTGCTTGTCACGTTACATGACTTTTTTAACAACTAATGAATAATTGGAGGTAGAAAAAATGGGAAAATTATTTTCAAAAGAGAATAGAGAGGTATTCTCATCACCGATCAACCTCAATAACCCGGTAGCAGTACAGGTGTTGGGTATCTGTTCGGCTTTGGCTGTAACTTCTCAGTTGATGCCTGCAATTGTGATGGGACTTTCAGTAACAGTTATTACCGCATTCTCAAACCTGATCATTTCTTTGATCCGTAATACCATTCCTAACCGAATCCGTATCATCGTTCAGTTGGTTGTGGTTGCGGCTCTGGTAACCATCGTAAGTATGGTTCTGAAGGCTTTTGCTTATGACGTAAGTGTTCAGCTTTCTGTATACGTAGGTTTGATCATCACCAACTGTATCCTGATGGGACGTTTGGAGGCATTTGCCATGATGAACGGTCCTTGGGAAAGCTTCCTCGATGGTATCGGTAACGGATTGGGTTATGCCATGGTATTGGTTATCGTAGGTGCTGTACGTGAGTTCCTGGGTAACGGTAGCTTGCTTGGCTTCCAGATTATTCCTGACGGATTCTACGAAATGGGTTATATGAACAACGGTATGATGACCATGCCGGCTATGGCTTTGATCCTGGTAGGATGTTTCATCTGGGCACAGCGTGCAATCAACGATCCTGACAAGAAGAAAAAGTAATTAACACATACTGGATAAAAGAAAAATTATGGAACATTTATTAAGCTTGTTTGTCCGTTCAATTTTTGTGGACAATATGATTTTCGCTTTCTTCTTGGGTATGTGTTCATACTTGGCCGTATCTAAGAATGTAAAGACTTCACTCGGACTGGGTATCGCCGTAACCTTCGTGTTGCTGGTAACCGTTCCGGTGGACTATTTGTTGCAGACCAAAGTTTTGGCTGAAGATGGAATCTTGGGTCAGGACCTCACATATCTGGCATTTATCCTGTTTATCGCTGTGATTGCCGGTATTGTGCAGTTGGTTGAGATGATCGTGGAGCGTTTCTCTCCATCACTTTACTCAGCATTGGGTATTTTCCTTCCGTTGATTGCTGTGAACTGTGCCATCATGGGTGCTTCTCTGTTCATGCAGCAGAGAATCCAGATGGATCCGGCTACCAGCTCTCAGGCTATCGCTAATGTATGGGATTCTCTGGCTTATGCGTTGGGTTCAGGTATCGGTTGGACTCTGGCTATCGTTTCTTTGGCGGCTATCCGCGAGAAAATGGCTTACACCAACGTGCCGAAGCCATTGCAGGGATTGGGTATCACCTTCATCACTGTCGGTTTGATGGCCATGGCATTTATGTGTTTCTCAGGTTTGAAAATTTAATAGGAAAGGGAATAAACAATGGATATGAATTTTATTTTTACGAGCATTGGAGTATTCCTCGTGATCATCCTGCTGTTGGTGATTATCTTGCTCGTAGCAAAGAAATATTTGTCACCAAGTGGAAATGTAAATATCAAGATCAACGGTGACAAGACTGTTTCTGTAGCTCAGGGCGGCAGCTTGCTGTCTGCTTTGTCAGAGCAGGGTATTTACTTGCCTTCTGCCTGTGGTGGTAAGGGTTCTTGCGGTCAGTGCAAGTGCCAGGTTCCTGCCGGTGGTGGTGAGATTCTGGATTCAGAAAAGGGACACTTTACCCGTAAGCAGATCAAGGATAACTGGCGTCTGGGATGTCAGTGCAAGGTAAAGAGCGATATGGAAATCGTAGTTCCTGAATCAGTAATGGGTGTTAAGGAATATGAGTGTACCGTTATCAGCAACAAGAACGTGGCTACCTTTATCAAGGAGTTCATCGTGCAGTTGCCTGAAGGTGCTCACATGGACTTCATTCCGGGTTCATATGCTCAGATTAAGATTCCTAAGTTCAAGATGGACTATAATAAGGATATCGACAAGGATCTGATTGGTCCGGAATATCTGCCAGCATGGGAGAAGTTCGGTCTGTTCGGTTTGAAGTGTGAGAACACAGAGGAAACCATCCGTGCTTACTCTATGGCCAACTACCCGGCTGAGGGTGACCGTTTCATGTTGACTGTACGTATCGCTACTCCTCCGTTCAAACCGAAAGATCAGGGTCCTGGCTTCATGGATGTCATGCCGGGTATCGCTTCTTCATACATCTTTACTCTGAAACCGGGTGACAAGGTGATTATGAGTGGTCCTTACGGTGACTTCCACCCAATCTTCAACTCTAAGAAAGAGATGATGTGGGTAGGTGGTGGTGCCGGTATGGCTCCTCTGCGTGCTCAGATTATGCATATGACCAAGACTTTGAAGACAACTGATCGTAAGATGAGTTACTTCTATGGTGCCCGTGCGCTGAACGAGGTATTCTATCTGGAAGACTTCCTGCAGTTGGAGAAGGATTTCCCGAACTTCAGCTTCCACTTGGCTCTCGACCGTCCGGATCCGGCAGCCGATGCAGCGGGCGTGAAGTATACTCCGGGATTTGTTCATCAGGTAATTTACGAAACATACCTGAAGAATCACGAGGCTCCGGAAGATATCGAATACTACATGTGTGGTCCTGGCCCGATGTCAAAAGCTGTGGTTAGCATGCTCGACAGTCTGGGTGTTGAACCTGAAAGTATCATGTACGATAACTTCGGTGGATAGTCTTTATTTGATTGACAAGACAATTTTTATTCATAAGAACCGCTGGTATTTGCCAGCGGTTCTTTTATTTTTATTCTCACTAAGAGAAAATTTTTATAAGATAAGAAAGAGCTACAATTTACGATAAACTCTTATATCATGTTCTTTCTTAAAATGAAACAAGCCGAAAATCTTTAGAAATACAAGTATGGTTTTCTTGTACGGATATTTCTATAAGGATAAAATGTCGGTACCGGATAGAAAGGTAATGATGTTTGTACTCTTTCTATTTTTATATCTCTTTAAAAGAACCTGTGCTTTAAGACCTTGTACGATTCGAAACAAAATTCTCATTATCCTATATAATTTCTTTGTTGTGTCTTATTGGATAATTTGTTTAATAATTATAGGTATAGTCTTTAAAAATACTATTATATCCTTTCCGAAAAAGGAAAAAGATAAAGGGCTTGTATGGATTTAAGTCCTTTATTATCACATAAATATGGATTTTCTGATAGATAGATAACGATTTCTACTTTTCCTTTATTGTCAATCTGATATCCTTTGTTTTTAAGTATTTGTGTAAAAAGTAATAAAATGGACTGAAATGGACCAAGCTGTCTCGTTTTAAGATCCATATCTTTGCATCGAATCCCAACAAGACCTGCTGTTTGGTCTGAATTACTCAGAAGCAAGTTTACAAAAATCATTTTAATGGATTGCTGAGATTTACTTGCTGTATTGATTGTTTACAAGCAATTTTAAGACGGGAGGAGTTTATAAAGATTCATTTTAGTGGAGGATATTAAAAATCAAAACATATTGTAAAACAAATAAAGACGTAAGGTCTGTTTAATAAAAAACGAAGGATATGAGAAAGATTGGTACATTAAAGATTATGCGTAGCACATTATTTCTTTTTTTATTGTCTGGAGCTACTATGAGTAATGCTTATACACCAGGTTTGTTGTGGCGCTTTGAAACGATAGGTGCTGCAGAGAAACACATTCCGGTTGTGATTACTGAAACACAGAATTCATTATTGGCAGAGGCGAAAGTAAAAGCCTTTCTAACCGATTTTTACGAAAAGTATATTTTTAATACCAAGAAGTCTTCTTTGTCTTTTGAGGAAGCGGTACAGAAATCATGTACAAAAGCTTTGCAGCAATATTTGCAAGAGCAATATGAATATGAATGCGAAAGTGGTCCTTGTTATGAGATGTCCTGCTTCCTGACCGGTAATCAGGATGGTGAGAGCGAAGTTTCAAAAATGCTTAGAGTAGAGTCTTATGGTGGAGACTGGTATAAGGTGGTTTATGTGGAAATGGGAACTGTTGGGACTACCTATGTTCACTGTGTTGTTGACAATGGAGCGTTGAAGATGGATAAGCTGACAAATTCTTCTTCAAAAGTAAATAGTTCAAGAGGATTTATTTCTTATTGATGCAATAAGACCGGAATAGTACGGTTTTTTGATTCCATTCATATTTGAAGGCAGAATCTGCTTTTTAATACCTTGACTAATGTTTAATAATAGAATTTATATCATGAAAGTATTTAATTTCCTGGGAATTTGTGCATTATCCATACTTCTGTTTTCTTGTGGCAATGCAAGTAAGGATAATAAAAACGAATCAGAATCTTCTGAAAGTTCTTATGATATTTCCTCTTCAGAAAATCAATCATCCGATGAATCTTCTTCTTATACGGGTTTAAGTTCCGAATCTTCTGATGAGGAAGCTGCCATGGAAAGTATGGAAACTTCTGTATCCGATGATACGGATATCTCAGAATCCGCTTCTTCGGACGAGGATTGGGATGAGCTGTTGGACGCTTATGATGATCTGGTGGATGCCTATATAAAGTTCTTACAAAAATATCAGAAAGGCGATCTTTCGGCGTTGAATGAGTACATGGAAGCACTGGAGAAGGCGCAAAAGTACTCGGAAAAATTGTCTAAAGGCCAGAGTATGATGACTTCCTCACAGATGAAGCGCTACATGGACATCACAAAGAAAATGACAGATGCCGCTGTTTCTTTGGGAATGTAAATAATTGTAGGCGATGGAATTTACATTGTGGGAAACCTTTCGCGAAGTTATTGTTTTAATATATTACTAATCTAATCTTTATTTTATGAAGAAAACATTTATTGTATGTACTTTGATTGCTACAGCTTTATTCAGTTCCTGTTCGGATAATCCTGATTCTTTGTCATCCGGAAAGATTGAAACACTGGTTGAAGAGATGCTTGTGTCGAGCGGTCAGGATCAGGGATATATTCAGATTCCATTGGGATATTATGAGCTTAATAATATTGAGACACGTTATCAGTTGAGCCGTTTGAGTGCTGCCGGCTTGATAACTTATAAGGTAGAACGGTATAATTGGTGGAATAAGGTTTTGCAGATCAATGATTTTTGGGGAGAATCCTATGGATCTGTGAACTACAGTGAGGAAAAACATATAATGGTTCGGGTTGAACTTACCGAAGAAGGCAAGAAACTCATGGTTGATTCCATTCCGGAGCCTAAACCGGTTTTGGACGAGGAAATGTTGCAGCCGGAGGTAAATCTGGCTGAATTTCCTGAAAACAAGATAACCCGGGATAATTATGTGAAGACGTTTGAAAACTGGCCTGCTATCCCTTGTCCTGAAACGGGCGGTTCATCAAATATTCACAAGGACGAGAGTTCTTTGAAAAAAGATACCGAGAAATCTGAATCTACTGTTGAAGATGAAATGGAAGAAGCATTTGAGGATAACAACGAGTATCTGAAGCAAATTGAAGAATACCGCAATAGTGGTAAATACGAGGTGCTTTCCATGGATATAGAAACTTCCAGCAAGTATGAAGCGGCAAAGGCAAAGGAAAACAAGCGTATTGTGGCCATGAAGGCATATAAACTGAAGGTTGAAAAAGCCCGGTTCATTCAGGTTGTCAACACCGATGAGGGAGTTCATGCTACAGCCGAGGTTATTGTCCAGTATTCTGATGTTACTCCGGTTTGCCGTGCATGGCGTCAGATTTACAATGAAACACGTCTTTGTGCTCCTGTTACCTTGGTTTATTTCAACGATAAAGGTTGGATTCTGCAAGAAAAGAATCTGCATTTTTCTGCGAACTCTACTTTGGGAAAATCTCTGACTGAAACCGGAAATATCAGTGGAGCGGAGAGTGGAAGTGGCGCAGCAAAGGAAACTGCTCAGGAGTAGCCAGTGGCTTGTCTGAAGCATAGGAGATAGAGCAGGGGGACAAGGTGCCCCCTGTTTTTTGAAAATAGAATTTATATGGAAGAAATGAATATGAAAAAGAAGATTGTATATTCGCTTTTAGCGTTGATGCTTTGTCCTTTGGTCATATGGGCTGAAGATTGGTCAAAACTGGGTTTTAAAGGAAAAGTTCTTACTGCTACAGTAAGTAGAGGATCAAATTACGTATGTTTTGCAAGCTTTACTCCGGAAGGTGAGTTGAAGCAGTATAATTTTTATAATATTGAGCTTGGCGAAGTTCTACGCTCCTCAAAACAGGTTTTTAAAAATGATCATCTTACTGTTCTGATGAAAAATGGCCGGCTGAGTAAAATTACAAAGGTTATTAATGGGAGAACTAATGTGGCTGATATTAATTATGGTAAGAATGGGCAACTTTCTAGTTTGAAAATTACTCAATATTGGAAAACAACAACCCAGAGTTATGTCAGTAGTTCTTCCCGAATGAATAGCTCTGTGAAAAAAGCGAATCAATTGAAAAAAGCGCTAAGCCAACTGAAGAAAGGTAGTGCTGCATATAAACAGACTTATGCAAATTATCAGGCAGCGGTTCGTGCAGCGTCAGTTCTTAATTCAGGTGGGGAGATAGTTACGAATACTCAGTCTCATTCTGATGTTTGGTTAGATGGAAAGTTCTCAGACTATAAATATGATGCACATGGAAACTGGATTGCGCGCAAGATGGAAACTAAAGATGGTAAGGTTATAACTGAGGTCCAGATGATCACTTATGAACCGGAATTCTTGAGCGACTACAATTGGAAACTTACAGAAGAAAACGGTGATCTGGATAAGGTAGAGGAATTTTTTATGGATACTGTAAAGAATACGAAGACCTATCGTGACAAGGCATACGAATATTGGAATGCGCATATTCTGGCAGAAATGGTAGAGAAATACAATAATGCGTCCGACAAACTGACTCATGCTGCTTCTTCGAAAATTTGTTCTGAAGAAAACAGAGAGAAACTGTTGGTTATTGCCCGTGAACAGATTTATCAGCAGCAGGTATTGGCTGAGCGTGATTATGTCAAGCTGAGGGCCATGTCAGAGTTGAGTGATCGTGATATGAAGATTTTCAATGTGGAATATCAGAACAAGATTCTGGCACGTTCCCAAAGCATGTATGAGGATTCCATCACTTATCTGCAGGATAAGATTGCGAAAGAACTTGCCAATAAGCAATATGAAGAGGCACGCACCACTTCTTTGCATGCTCTGACCATTAATGCCAACAATGAAACTTTCTTGAAGCAGCGTGCCGAAGCCGAGTATCAGCTGTTGATGGCAAAGAAGGAAAACAATACGGTTACATCTGCTGATTATAAACAGTTTCGTACGGACAATCCCAATTCTTTGTATGATGCAGAAGTGGCCAAACTGTATGATCGTAAATACACCCGCGAAAATAGAGGACGTTTCTATCACATAGGCGCAGCCGGTGAAATTTCCTTCGGAAAGGGCATGTTCGAATCTACCGGAGGTTTGGGTGTTCGACTCGGCTGGCACTGTTCGATCATTAACTTTTATACAGGAATTCAGTATGGTGGTTTTGGAGTATTTTCCAAGGGTGAGTCTTCAGATGCAGATGAAGATACCCGGACCAGAGGCGGGCACTTTACCGGCCAGCATATGACCATTCCGCTTATGTTGCGTTTTAATTTCGCACGGAGTTTTACTGATAATCTGTATGTCGGTTTGGGTGCTAACTTCAATGTAGCCACACAGGCTTATTTGGGATATGCTGATCAAGACGATAATGTGCATCATTTTGTAGATAAGAATTTCTATAATAAGACAGCCTTTATCACTCCGCGTTTTGCTTTTGGATATAGTGGAAGCTTCGTAGAATTTGAAGTGTTTGGTTTGTATGAACTTGGTGATGTGGTCAATGTGAGCCTGATTAACCGTCACATTGACGATAATCCTAATTATAAGTTCGATCTTGAGGGCATTAACAAACAGTATGGACATAGATTCCGTGGGGGACTTGCTCTTCGTTTTATGTTCTAAGTAGTATACTTTCCTGAATATGAACGGTCTTTCGTATATGTGAATATGCGCAAGGCCGTTTTTTATCTATGCTGTTTTTCCTCTGTAATTAAAAAAATGTATGTGGAATATATGATATGTATTAACAAAGTATAAAGATAGGAGTCTTTTTCGTCAGATACTTTCAGAAACAGAAAAAATATCTATCTTTGTAATCAGTACAAATTTAAAACGTATTCCATTATGAAGAAGAGCTATATTTTATTGCTACTTTTTGCCTTGTTTTCTCTGACAGGAGTAGCACAGAACAAGAATTATCAGTTGTCCAGTCATATACTCGACATCAATGTCGGAAAGCCGGCTCCGGGAGTTAAAATCACCTTGAGCAGGCAAGAGGCGCCCGACCGTTGGGTGGTGCTTGAGGAACGCACGACGGATGAGAACGGGCGTGTGAAGGATTTTCTGGAGGAGAAGCCGACAGGAAATACGGGAGTTTACAAACTGACCTACCATGTGGCACCTTATTTTGAGTCACAGGGACAGGATTCATTCTATCCGTTTATCGAAGTGGTGTTCCAGATTAAGGATGGAGCCCACTATCATGTACCGATCACGCTTTCTCCTTACGGTTATTCCACCTATAGAGGCAGCTGATGAATTAAGTTTAGTTTAGGGTTTATTTTCGCGAGGATACCGTTCGGGCATATTTTCCGGACGGTATTTCTTTTGGTGCATATGCGAGTGTCCTTTTTCTTTGTCCCGATGTTTTTGTCAGTTTGACGGGACCATTTTCAAAAATCGTCCCGATCAATTTTGTTTATGGTTAAAAACCTTTTTACAAACTGATTTTTTCGTTAATTTTGTACGATAGATATACTGAGGATTGTCCTGCGTTTTGCAGAAAATCGTTTTGGGAAGATTGAGAAACATATTTGGGAGAATGAAGCAAACGTATTCTGATTTTAAGATACTTTCGGGCAGTGTGTTGAAATTGCTGGCCATATTGATTATGGCTATAGACCATACGGCAGCCTATTGGTTACGGGGCATGAGCTGGTGTCGTGAACCTTGGTTTGCGTTGGGACATCGGGAGATATCGTTGTATGTGGTGATGCGTCTGATTGGGCGGTTGGCTTTTCCGATTTTTGCCTTTCTCATTGTTGAGGGATTTCTTCATACCCGCAACCGCTGGAAGTATGGCCGTAATTTACTGCTTTTTGCCGTCTTATCTGAAATTCCTTGGAATCTGGTATCTTCCGACCGTCTTTTATACTCCGGTCAGAATGTGTTTTTTACCCTGTTTTTCGGTTACCTGGGTTTGTGTGCGCTTGAGAAATTTCAGTCTGATTTTCGACGCAAGGCGTTGAGCTTGTTGGGTCTGCTGCTTCTTTCCATTGTTTTTCGGGCGGATTACGGATGCGCCGGTTTCGGATTTATTCTGATGCTTTATCTGTTGCGCAACGACCGTCTGACGATGGCTGTAACCGGATGCTGTTTCCTGACTGCACGCTGGATTGCCGGATTGGCTTTTATTCCCATCTGTATGTATAATGGTCGGCGCGGGTTTATTCAGGGAGCGTTCGGAAAATACCTGTTTTATCTGTTCTATCCTCTGCATCTGCTGGCTTTATACTTGTTGCGCCATTTCATTGCGGGATGAGTTGGCCACATCTGTTGTAGCTGTGGTATAAAAAGTGTATCTTTGTGCAAAATTTCAGATATTCACGGAAATATTCATAGAATCAATCAAAACATAAAACCAATAAATAAAGATGAAGAAATTCCCTTTGATCTTAGGCGCTACGCTTTTCTGCGGTGCCTTGCATGCTCAAGAGGCTCTCACTCAGGATGTTCTGAAAGAGCTGTCCGGAAGTTTTGAAAACACCGTTGCCGACAAGGCCCTCAAGAATGCCGTGAGCGGAAATGCTATCAAGAAACTGGTGGTTAATCAGGAAAATGCTAACACTCCCGACACTTATTTCAGTATTTCGGTGAACAGCAAAGGTATTACCGATCAGCAGAACAGTGGCCGTTGCTGGATGTTCACTGGCTTGAACGTGTTGCGTGCCAAGATGATCAGCAAGTATAATCTGGACGGGATGCAGTTCTCTCACGTGTACTTGTTCTTCTATGACCAGTTGGAAAAGAGCAACTTGTTCCTGCAGGGCGTGATCGATACCCGCGACCGTGGTATGGACGACAAGACTGTAGAGTGGCTTTTCCGTAATCCTCTGAGCGACGGTGGTCAGTTTACCGGTGTATCCGATCTGATCGGCAAGTACGGTGTGGTACCTAAGGAGGCTATGGCCGAGACCTATCACAGCAACAACACAACCGAGATTGCCTCTTTGATGAAGCGTAAGCTCCGTGAGTTCGGTTTGCAGTTGCGCGACATGGCGGCTCAGGGAAAGAGCAAGGAAGATTTGGAGAAGGAAAAGGTGCAGCAGATGAAGACCATCTACCGCATGTTGGTACTGGCTTATGGCGAGCCGGTGCAGTCGTTCACCTGGGCTCCGAAAAAGAACGGCAAATATACCGAGACTCCGAAAACTTACACTCCGCAGAGCTTCTATAAGGAAGTGTGTGGCGGCGAGGATTTGAACAAGAATTATGTGATGCTGATGAACGATCCTTCTCGTCCGTTCAACAAAGTATATGAAATCGAGTTTGACCGTCATGCTTACGACGGACATAACTGGTTGTATCTCAATCTTCCGATCGAGGATATCAAGGAGATGGCCATTGCCAGTCTGAAGGACAGCACCATGCTTTATTTCAGCTGCGACGTGGGCAAGTTCCTCGACAGCCGCGGATTGCTTGATCTGAAAAACTATGACTACGGAAGTCTGTTCAATACCACCTTTGGCATGGACAAGAAGCAGCGCGTGCAGAGCTTCGACAGCGGCAGCAGTCATGCCATGACGCTGATGGCTGTGGATCTGGACAAGAACGGCAAGTCAACCAAATGGAAGGTGGAGAACAGCTGGGGTGCGGAGCACGGATTTGCCGGTCATCTGATCATGACCGACGAATGGTTCGACGAATATATGTTCCGTCTTGTGGTGAACAAGAAGTATTGTCCGAAGCGCATTCTGGACATGCTCAAGCAGGAACCTACCAAACTGCCGGCTTGGGACCCTATGTTCAGCAATGAGATCTGATCCAGCCGCATAACTGGGCAGTAAGGTTTTTAAATGAAGCGTCCGGGCCGTCTGTTGGCCTTTGCGCTTCATTTAAAAACCTTCTTTTTTGCACAGCCGGATTATAATCCCTATTTTTGTTCCGTCTTAATCATTAAAGAAATCCGCAAGTTTATGATACAGTTACAAGAGATATTATGGAACCTGCGCATTGACGCTCTCAATGCCATGCAGGAGGAAACGTGTGCCGCCTACCGCAAGGGTAAGGATCTGGTGCTGCTTTCGCCCACCGGTTCGGGCAAGACTCTGGCTTGCCTTATCCCTCTGGTGCAGAGCCTCAAGGAAACCGAGGGTGGGGTGCAGGCCGTTATTTTGGTACCTTCGCGCGAGCTGGCCTTACAGATTGAGCAGGTGTTCAAGGCCATGAAGACCC
>CAJMQV010000022.1 GCA_905215575.1 uncultured bacterium
GCATCATCACTTCTAAGGCAAACTTGCCTCAGACACACTCAGTGAAACACTATCTTTCTTTTCATGCTTCGGGCCAGCTATATGGTTATATGCATCGTTTGCAAAGAATATTTTCCGGATGCGGAGAGGAGATGAGGCAACAGAAAAAACATCCCGACGAAATGAAAAAATGCTCCCGATGATTTTTTAAAGACATCCCGATCAATTTATAAGGAAATACGGCAGGATAGTCCGTGAAGGAATAAAAACAAAAAAAGTTGCTCCACAATGTGAAACAACTTTTTTGAATATCTTGAGTCCTGATATTACTTGCGAGTCTTAGCGTAGCGGCTCATGAACTTATCAACGCGACCAGCAGTATCAACCAACTTGCTCTTACCAGTGTAGAACGGGTGAGAAGTGTTAGAGATTTCAAGCTTAACTACTGGGTAAGTTTCGCCTTCGAATTCTACAGTGTCAGTAGTCTTGCAAGTAGAACGTGAAAGGAACATGTCACCGTTACTCATGTCTTTGAATACAACAGGACGGTAATTTTCTGGATGGATATCTTTCTTCATAATTTAAAATTTTTATCAATTAAACATATAGCTGGTAACTATAATGTGTAATGGTCTGTTTACGAGGTGCAAAATTACTCGATTTCTTTTTATTTACCAAATTTATCCGCAAAAAAATGCACCATTTAATTCAATCCGGGCCAACTTTCCAGACTGAAAGTCTTTTCTATAGGATTTTCGATGCGGTCCGGCAGATTACAGAAGAAATCAATACCGGTTTTTTCCTCCAGTTCGTCGATGCTGACAGCCCAGGAGCTTACGTCCGGATTGCCGCCATAGGACTTGTGCTCCACCCAAAAGCCGATAGCCTTGTAAGTGCCTGACTTTTTGCACATCAGCGCCATGAAATAATATTTCGGAACAGGCATTCCGCTTTTTGTGTAACGCAGAATCTGGTCATCACGAATAGTTCCTCCCTTCACAACATAGAGCGTGTCGCGGAAAGTGCTGCTGCGTCCCCAGTTCTGAACAAGTCCTTCCAAATCTACCCAGTCCTGCTGGTTGAAACGTCCGATCTGCGGACTCATGTTCGACAGATAAAATGTCTGCTCGTTGCAGTCCTTGCTGTTCAGACGGTCGGCCGAGGCGCAAAGATGCCCGCGGTCGTATCCGCTTCCTTTGAAATCACTCAGTTCGGTTCGTTCGCCGGCTGAAAGTGCCGGATCGGGTTGGAAAGGATCCTGCCCCCATTCCGTATATTTCCAGTTATTCCGGTTCCAGTTCTGTTTGGAATTTTCGGCCGTAAAGGTGAAAGCCACCCATCGGGAGTGCTTTTTGTCGGCATGCCAGTCTACGGTGTAGTTCAGGATGCCCGAAGCATAATGCGAGATGATCTTTCCGGCATTGTCGTCAATGCGAGGGATTTCCAGGTTTCCGGCATTCTGTATTACCAGAGGATTGCTGTTGGAGTTCTGAGAACTGCCGTTGCCATCGCTGTCGTTGGAGCAGGAGGATACCAATGCTGTAGCCAGAATAAATATAAACGTATGAATTTTTTTTAAGAACATTCTTTGCAATGTATTTTAAACAAAGAATTGTCATTCCAGAATCAATGTTCCGGAATGACAATTCTTCGTAGTATTATCAATAAAGAGGTTACTTAACGCTCAAGTTCTTGATTTCCCAAGTGATGGTGTTTGCATTCTCTGCATTCTTATATTTAAATGCAAAATATGCTTTGGCACCTACAGCCGGCAATTTGGTCGTTACGGTTTCGAAAGTCCAACCGGAAGCGGCAGGGTAGGTAATGTTTACCTGAGTCCATGTAGCAGTATTTACATCGCCATTATAATCGGTAGAAACCCAAACGGTATACTGCTCTGGTGCATTACTCAAATCCTGACTCTTAGGACCCATGGCATGCTCGAAGGTCAGCGTACGTTCCTTGCTCAAATCAACAGCTGGAGAAACTAACCAGTCTTCGTTTTCCAAAGATTTACCGCTAGAGTAAGCAGACATACTTACATAGCCGTAGCTGTTTGCTTTCCACTCCTGAGCACCACTAATACTTACTGGAGTGAAGTTTCCAAAGGTGTTGTTAAAAGATTCTTCCAGGATAGCGTCACCACTTGGTTCTTCTGTACCGCCAGAGCTTTGTCCGTCCAGAACATATTCTGTAATAGATTTCAGACCGTATGTTCCGAAGTATTTCTCCAAAGAACCTTTAACGATAACTTCTTTACCTAAGTTGCTTGGATTATCTTTCAGATTCAAGGAGTTGCGTACATCTCCGCTTGGCAATTGCAGTACCAGACAGTTCTTATAGTCTGTTTCTGTCTTGCTGTCAGCAATCAGAAGGTTAGTCTTGTTGTCGTCTGTGATACCGCTCAAATCATTCAAGATAGAACCATCAATGCTCATACCGTTTACATAACCTACAATGTAGCCTTTTACCCAAGTATCAGCCAAAGGCTTGCTAGCATTGTATTTAGAGATAGCTGTAGCTACGGTAAATGGATTCTCTTTACTGCTTTCGTTTTCAGTTGGAGTTTCCGGTTCTTCCGGAGTTTCACCAACTGCGCGGTCTTCGATAGAAATGTTCTTCAATTCATAAGTACCGGCCTTTTCTGTACAATTATACTTGAATCCGATTTTCACTTTCTTGCCTTTGTAAGCATTCAGATCGATATCACCGGATTTTGCAAACGGAGTCCATGCATCCTGCAATACGTGGTTTGGAATAGTCAGCTGTTGCCAGTTTTCAACATTGCTTTCGGTAATCCACAAAGTGATGTTTTCCGGCAGATTTGTGAAGTAGCGGGCTACATACTCAAAAGTCAGCGTTGCATTGGTTGCGTTGCTCAGATCAACTTCCGGAGAAATCAGCCAGCTTTCAGCTGCATAATCGGTATAGTTTACGAATGAAGTGGCTTTCATGTACTTGTAAGAGTCCCAAGTCCATACTTCTGCGCCCATTTCAGCTGGTACTGTTACATTCTTCACTGTAAACTCACCCTGGCCAGAAGCGAATGTTTCGCTGAAGATTGCTTTCACTTCTTCTGCCGGAATGTCACCGATAGTGTCGCCGTTCATTACATAAGCCTGTACGTTCTTAATACCTGAACCGCCAAAATACTTCTCCATAGTACCCAGCAACATCACTTCCTGATACAGGTTCTGCGGATGGCCTTTCAAGTTCAGAGAATCTCTGATTTCACCGGCTGGAAGCTGTACGGCCAGACAGTTGTTGATGTTTTTGTCGTCAGGACTTACGGATACCACCATATTGGTTTCTCCTGCGCCTTCCGCTCCGAATACAACATCTGAAATGGTAGAGCTGACGTCACCTCCCGATGGGATGTAACCTACGATATATGCCTTTACCCAACCCAATTTGCCGTTTTGGTTAAGCATGGCTCCTTTTACAGAATAAGGATTCTGCATCGTTCCTTCGCCATAAATACTGCTGTTGTCTCCGGTTCCCGGAATGTCATAAGGAGCAGGAACATCGCTACAGGCATTGAATGAGAATAATGCCATTGAAGCCAAAAACAGTGAACTGATAATCTTTTTAATTTTCATAATATATCTCTATTAGTTTTTATCTTTCAATATCTCTTGAAGTTCTCACGGTTATTTGCCAGTCGTTGTTGTAACGGGTCAGAAGGCCATTCATGTTGAATGGACGGTTTGGCATATAATCGTTCGCAAAGTTTGCATAAGTGCTGATGCGGAAAGGAAGGGTAGTGCTGCCGATGTTTAAAGTACGGTTTACACCATTTCCCCCGTCGCCTAATTCTTCCGGAGCGTAGACCGTATAGCCGTCGGCTTCTTCAATCGTCACATCTTTAAGATAGACAAAGAACGGAGCGTCGTCTTTGTTTGCTGAACTCAACCAGCTGGCATCAATTGTGTCGGGAACCAGTTCTTTGTAATTGAGTGAAGGACGGCCTTCTGTACGCATGTGCTCTTTCCAGATATTTTCCGACATACGTCCGATCTTTCCCTGATAGAGAGTTCCCAACTGAGCCATGGCACCGTATCCTCCAATGTAAAGTCCCTTACAGTTTACCACGATTTTCTGTCCTACAGGAAGCTTTGAGTAAATACCTGTGGTGTTAATACCGATTACAATGGCAGCTGTGGTGTCGCGCAGATAAATCTGTTTATATACGTTTCCGGATTCGTCATCAGCTACAACCACTCCGCTGATAATGATGCTGTCTTCAATCTGTTGCACTCCGCTGCTGGAGGTGATACTCTTGAACTGTTGCTTCAGTTGGGCAATAGTTGTATTAGCTTCCGGTACACTGGGATTGCCATAAACATCCAAGTTGGGTGTGTCGTGTTGGTCCATGCACCCTGTAAGGATTACCGCCATCAAGGCAACCATGAATAATGTTATTTTTTTCATATTATACCTTTCTTGTTGTTGTTTTTAAAAACGGAATCCAATGTTCATGAAGGCATTGATTCCCTGTGCATAGTAATATTTTGAATGTTTAGAGAACTGGTATGGACGCTCGCGGCCGTCGTCATAGCTGTCGTCACGGCTCTGCTCATATCCTCCGGTTTTCATATTGGTATTGTTCAATACATTATTTACTGTCAGGTTCAGACTCAATGTACGGCCTTTTTTCAGACGGATGAATTTACCAATGGAAGCGTCGAGCATGAAACCGCCCTTGAATTCCTCTTGTTCCGGAACTTTCACGCCTACCGGGTTACCATTTTCGTCTACAGTGCCTGAAGACGCATTCTTCTCCAGAATGCTGGCCAGACGGCGATAAGTAGAGAAATCGATAAATCCACGGTGATAGTAGTTTCCGTTTACATTGAAGAACCAGCCGTTTACACTATAATCCAGTCCTAAACTATAGGCAGAGAGTGGTGTACCGCTGTCTTTCATACCCTTTGCATAAACCTTGTCCGGAGTAGACTCGCTTTCATTTTCGTAAGTCAAGGTTGCATTCGGGTTATTGATATATTCGGCATTGCTGAAAGTACCGATTGCATTCAAACTCAAGTTTGATGTGATCTTGACACTCGTAGCCAGTTCTACACCCATATATTCTTTCTGGATATCACTCATAGACAGGTATGTGAATCGTGATTCCTGGTCATTGTAGAACGCATCCATCTCTACCAGATCATTAAAGCGGGTGTAATATCCGCTCACCTTCATGGAGAAACGTGGCAGGTTCAGAGCATAGCTTGCTTCGGCAGTATACATTTCCTCATTGGTCAGATTGTCTACGAAGTCATTCTTCAAACGTGGGGCAATGAAGGCATTGTATGCTGTCGGAGCGTTCTCTTCATAACCCAATCCAAAGTTGATGGTATGCTTTCCGTTAGGCTTGAGGGTCAATCCGATCTTACCGCCAGATTCCAGGAATTTGGCTACGCCACTGCTACCTTTTGACTTGTTGGCTGCACGACCGTTGCGCATCAAACCGTCGCGCTCAATAGTGCTTCCACCCAAACGGAATGCGGCAAACAGAGTGGTTATACCTTTGGTAAGCTGATAATTGCTCCAAACATTGGCTTTGTTTACATATACATTGTAATTATATCCAAAGATGTCACCTTCTCGAATAATGCGGTTTGGATTGTCCAGGTCATTCTGGATCATAGGAGAGTTGTAGCCATAGTCACGAACAGAGAACTTGTCAACGTCGGTCATATAGTCGGCTCCCAGCAAATCGCTCATGGTCTTATAGTGCATACCCTTTGTGGTATTTATATTAAAACCGGCTGAGATTGCTCCGTGCTTATTGAATGAATGTTTTAATGTGGAATTCAGATTGAATGCCATCTGGTCATTGTGTCTTTCCTCCACATAGTACAATGCTTCTCCTCCTAATGCTTTTTGCTGTGCATTGGCGAAGTACATAGCATCCCAGTCAATTTGTCTGTGGGCTTTATCGCTGGTCCAATATTCGTAGGCGTCTTTCCAGATTTGTACGTCTTCTTCGCTAAGCGGCTGATTGAATACATTTCCGGAAATCTGTCCGCTTGGCAGTTTTTTATAATAGTCAGGACGTGGGTCTGCTGCATTGCCCGACCATCCAAGGGCAGTGTTGCCATACATGCTGTATTTGCCCATGAACGAAGTGCTTAAATTCGTCCGGTCGTTGATTTTGAAGTCCCAGGTCAGAACTGCTGTCGGCTCATAGGAGTTTACGACACGGGCATTACGCTTTTCTCCGTTCTGGTAACCCCAGTTCGGATTATAGTAATGGCTGTTGGCCAACCAGTAGGCTTCTTCTGTTGAGGCGCCCTGCTGTGCTCTTTCTGTAGGTGATCCCCATGTGCTCAGGTTCAGGCTGTGACGGTCGTTGAACACCTTCTGCACGGCCAGGAAATAGCCTAAAGAGTTGTAGAAGGTTCCCTCGATATATCCTTCATTTGCCCAGCGGTATGCCAGGGAGCCGGTTACGGCCCAGCCGTTGTTCATCAATCCGGTGGAATAAGTATAGACTCCGCGCGCCAGATAATTTCGGTTACATCCCGAAAGGGTGATTTTGTTGCCCGGACTGTATTGGCTTGCTCTCACATTGATGTCGGTAGATCCGCCCAAGGCCGAGAAGCCGAAATTGTTCATATTAAGGAAAGGAGATCCCTCTCGGTTTCGGGTGGCATCATTAAGACCTCCGATAGAACTGTAGCTGAACTGTCCGCGTTCGGCATCGTTCATCTGCACTCCGTTGATGTAAGTTTCGCTTTGCTGGTTATTGTAGGCACGATAACGGAATCGCATCGGGCTGAACAAATAGCCGACATTCGAAAGATAAAGGTCATTGTTTACTCCTAAAATGGAGTTCACGGTGCGTCCGTTATCATCATCTTCGTCCAGTTGGGATTCGGTGAATGTGAAGTCTGCGTTTTCCATTTTTGCAATGCTTTCAGCTATGGCAACCGTATCTTTTTGCTGGGCAAGAAGATAGGTGGAAAAACAACATGCAGACGCCATTAAAGCAAGTCTTTTGTTCATAAATAAAACTGTTTATGTGATTTTTCTACAAAGATATGCGATTCTATTAAAGTACCTATTTTCTTCTATCTTTTTTAAATTTAAAAGGTTTAATTTTAATTTCATTATCTGAATCTTGTTACAGGCGAGTGTCGAATTATATAATGAATAATTAAAGTTTTTGAATTCTTAGGCATTTTAATGACAAGTGAAAAACTTTTAGTTGGAAAAACTCATAAAAATATTGCATATTTGTAATCTGAATTTTTAAGTGAAATGTAAAACAAGAGATTTTATGAAGAGATTTTGGTTCTTTGTTTTGGGGTGCGGCATGCTGTTGTCTGCCTTTGCACAGGAGAAAAAGTATGCGATGTATGCTGTAGGATTTTACAATTTGGAAAATCTGTTTGATACGATTCATGATGAGGGCAAGAATGATTATGAGTATCTGCCTGAGGGTACCGGCCGTTGGAACGGTCTGAAGTATTTTTCCAAGTTAAAGAATATGTCTACTGTATTGTCGGAGTTGGGAACCGATCGTTTGCCGAATATCGGTGCGGCTGTGATCGGAGTTTCCGAGGTTGAGAATGCCCGTGCATTGACCGACCTGGTCAATCAGCCGGCCTTGAAGAAGAAAGGTATGCGCTTTGTGCATATCGAAGGACCGGATATGCGTGGCGTTGATTGTGCCCTGCTGTACAACCCTCAGCTGTTTACTCCTCAAAAAAGCTTTCTGAAGCCGTACGTGTTCGAACCCGTTGACACGACTTATAAAACCCGTGGTTTTCTGACCGTGCAGGGTACATTGGCCGGCGATTCCATTACCTTTATTGTATGTCACTGGCCCAGCCGCTTTGCGGGATCTTATCACCGTGAGCTGGCCGGAAAGCAGGTGAAGGTTCTCAAGGACAGTATTCTGGCTTCGAATCCTCAGATGAAAGTGATTGTCATGGGCGATATGAATGATGATCCGTTCAATGCCAGCATGTCCAAAGAGCTGTCGGCAAAGAAAACCATCGATAAGGTGGGAAGTGGCGACATGTACAACCCTTGGTGGAGCATTCTGACCGACAAGGGACAGGGAACTCTGCTCTATGATGGCAAATGGAATCTGTTTGACCAGATTGTCGTTTCGCCGAATTTGCTTAATAAAAAAGGTGAGCGTGACTTCTCTACCTTGAAGTTTTTCAAGAATGAGATCTTTATGCGCGATTATCTGTTCCAGACCGAAGGAAAATATAAAGGAAACATCAAGAGAACCACGGCCGGCGGCGTTTGGCTGAACGGTTATAGCGACCATTTGCCGGTGGTGATTTATCTCTTGAAAGAGAAAAAGTAAAAAAACTGATTTTTTCCGTATCCGGTTTGCAGATTTTTGACTATCTTTGCCCTGAGAAAGATACATTACGTTTTTAAATTTATAAAGACATGGTAAATTACAAAGATTTAGGTTTGGTTAATACCAAAGACATGTTTGCTAAGGCCATTAAAGGTGGTTACGCAATCCCAGCATTCAACTTCAACAACATGGAGCAGATGCAGGCTATCATTAAGGCTGCTGTAGAGACTAAGTCTCCGGTTATCCTTCAGGTATCTAAGGGTGCTCGTCAGTATGCTAACGCTACTCTGTTGCGTTACATGGCACAGGGTGCTGTTGAGTATGCTAAGGAGTTGGGCTGCGAGAATCCTCAGATTGTATTGCACCTCGACCACGGAGATACTTTCGAAACTTGCAAGAGCTGTATCGATTCAGGTTTCTCTTCAGTAATGATCGACGGTTCTCACCTGCCATACGAAGAGAACGTAGCTTTGACTAAGAAGGTTGTTGACTACGCTCATCAGTTCGATGTAACTGTAGAAGGTGAGCTGGGTGTATTGGCTGGCGTTGAGGATGAAGTTTCTTCAGACCACCACACTTATACTAACCCAGAAGAGGTTATCGACTTCGCTACTCGTACAGGTTGCGATTCTTTGGCTATCTCAATCGGTACTTCTCACGGTGCTTACAAGTTCACTCCGGAGCAGTGCACAGTTGATCCTAAGACTGGCCGTTTGGTTCCTCCTCCATTGGCATTCGACGTTTTGGACGCTGTTATGGAGAAACTTCCTGGATTCCCAATCGTATTGCACGGTTCTTCTTCAGTTCCTCAGGAAGAAGTTGAGACTATCAACAAGTTCGGTGGTGCTTTGAAGGCTGCTATCGGTATTCCAGAAGAGGAGTTGCGTAAGGCTGCTAAGTCTGCTGTTTGCAAGATCAACATCGACTCTGACTCTCGTTTGGCTATGACTGCTGCTATCCGTCAGGTATTCGCTGAGAAGCCAGCTGAGTTCGATCCTCGTAAGTACTTGGGTCCTGCTCGTGACAACATGGAGAAGCTGTACAAGCACAAGATCATCAACGTATTGGGTTCTGACAACAAGTTGTAATCCATTGCCTGCATTTTTGCAAGGTTTAGATAAAGAAGGCTGTGTCCGTTGGGCACAGCCTTTTTTGTTGCTCCCGCGCTGCTTTTAAATGCTCCCGACCATTTTCTGAAAACGTCGGGACGATTTTATGGAACGGTCGTGATCTTTTTTAGGAAAATAAGTTTTTTTCTGTTTTTATTTGATTTTTATCTCTCAAAAAATAAAATAGTGTTACCTTTGCCAAAGCTTTTTAAAATTAATGTTTATGAAAAAGATCTTTTTGATTCTTTCTTCCGTTTTGTTTTTGGGAGGAAACGGCGTATTTGCACAGAGCCTGAAAAAACAGAATGAGCAGTTGAAGACGCAAAATGTGGCTTTGACTGATTCGATCCGGAAGTTGAGCTTTTCCCTGGATTCCGTGTCGCAGTTGAAGGCTAAGCTGCTTGCGGATTATGAAAGTATAAAGGAAAAGTACAGCAATTCTGGCAACATGGCAGATTCTTTGATGAAGGTGAGCCAATTGCAGGCTTCCGAGATTTATGCGCTCCAGCTGACTAATGATTCTTTAAACAGCCGCATTCAGAAGCTGTTGGCCGAAAGAGATTTTCTGCAATATCAGTCGGACAGCCTTATGGCTCTTCAGGAGAATAAAAAGAAAGAAAAGAAACAAAAGGCTTTGTGGGATCGTAGAGGATGGTTTAACATCGCTTTTTCACCGCAGAAAATGAACAGCGATCTGTACAGATCTGAGTTGAAATCCGATTTTGCGGTAGGTATCACGGCCGGAAGAACTTTTTATCTGCATAAGAAGCCTCTGGCCAACATGGTACGTTTTGCCTTGAACTGGAGTTATCTGGATTTAAACATCGCCAAGTATTCTGCCTCTTACAACGACCGTATAGACGAGGAGGGTGATTATGGTATGGGTGATGTTACCGTGAATCCGTATTACTCTGCAGCGCACCCGGTTACTCCTATGTATGATTCTATGGGGGACGAATATGAAGATTGGGATGATTCTGAGAGCGAAGATTCGCAATATAAGATGGAACTTGGCATGCAGATCGGTCCGGCCGTTATCGTCAACCCGATAGATCATCTGATGATTCAGGCTTATTTCCATTATTCGCCTACTTTCTCTGCGCTGCTTGATGAGGATCTTTCTTATTATGGCACTTATGCGTCCTTCTTCAATGCAGGTGTTTCCGTGTCCTATAAAGCAATCGGATTAGGTATTGAAGGTCGCTGGGGAACCAGTACTTTTTCTCAGGAAGTATATAGCGAAGCCGATGAGGATTATGTGTTTCAGGATATGAAATGGAAGACTAAGGGCATGCGTGTTTATTTGTCTTTCAGATTCTGATCCGATAAATCATAAATATAAAAGTCACAGTAAGTGTTGAAAACAGAAGCCTCCCGTTCATAACTTCAGAAAAGGTTATGAACGGGAGGCTTCTGTTTCAGTATGTGTCGACAGGCAGAGGAAAGGATTATTCCGGTTCTTCTGCTGTAAGCTTTTCAATACCTCCGTTATTCTGATAGAAGAGAACCTGTGTGGTTGTCTTCTTGTCGAACAGGGCATTGCTCAGGATTTCTGTATTACCAAATTGTCCCATGGAAATTTCTTCCTGACAGAATACCTTGCTTGGGTTATACACTTTCAGGAAAGTACGTGCCGGAACATTATAGGTTACCCCTTCTTCCATTTTGGCTTTCTTCTTGGCGGTTTTTTCATCTTCTACCGGAGCTGGGATGTCTTGGGCAGATTTCAGATCGATATATACCGGTTCACCGGCCAGATCCTCATTGCTTACCACGCCTAATTTCTCTGAAAAGCGGAACAGAACGGCATGCTCCATCTCCTGTTCCGGAGTGGTGCTGAATGAAAATACTTCAGTACTCTTCTGGGTATATCCTTGGAACAGTTGGCTCAAAGCCTTCTCCTGCTGGCTTAGCTGGTCCAGCATCAGTTTGAGCTGCTCTCCGTCTTTCGGAGTGTTGTCGGCTTCGCCACGGATCAGAGCGTTTCTGCTGTCGCGTATGTCATAAATTTCCTGAGCGGTGAGCTCGGCGATTTTTGCGCTGCTTCCTGCTGCAAGGATTTCCTGATTCATATAATTGCGCGGATTTAACGGCTTCTCTGCCGGTTGCGCCTTAGGTAATTCCGACAGATTTTCTACTGCCTTGTCTGTATTGATGGCCAGCAGGATACCGTCGTTTGTCAGTTTTACAAAAGGAGCTACGGTACGTTTTTTCAGCACGATGTTGTAGATCTTGTTTTTATCCGGAACACCGTAAGGCTCTACTTTAATGCTTTTGATCGTCCACCGTGTATATCCTTCGTTCTTCACGTCTTTCAAACGCAGGTAACGGTCGGCATACTTGGCGTATTCTCCCGGAACATAGACTTCTTTTTCTGCCACGACAGTGAAGCGGAGTGAGGTTTTCGGCAGGCAATAGGTTACACCTTCCACCGTCACTCCCGGCATATAAGGAGCAACTTCGGTCTGGGCACTTCCGCAAAGAGGGAGCAGAGCCAGACTAAATAACAATAATTTTTTTTTCATAGATCTATGTTATGCTTGTTTCTTTCTTAGTTCTTTAAATGCTTTAGGCAGGTAGGCGATCAGGTCGCTCGCTGTGACACATTCTTCCTCCAGGTCGGCAGCGGCAAAGTCGCCGGCCATTCCATGCAGATGCACACCCAGCAGTACGGCGGCCTCGTTGGAGTATCCCTGTGCCAGCAAGCCTACCAGGATACCCGAAAGTACATCTCCGCTTCCGGCTGTGGCCATACCCGCGTTGCCGGATCCGTTGAACAGAACGATGCCGTTTGGCAGACAAATGATGCTGTAATGGCCTTTGATCACGATGTAAAGCTGTTGCTTGATGGCCAGATCGCGGGCTTTGGTCATTTGCTCGTAGCTGTCCTGACATCTTCCGATAAGGTTTTCCAGTTCCTTGGGGTGCGGTGTCAGAATGGAGAACTTCGGTATATCCTGAATCCATTCCTTGTGATTGCCCAGAATATTCAACACATCGGCATCCAGCACCATCGGCAGATTCTGTTGCAGCATAAAGTCACGCATGGCCAGTGCCGTGGTTTCGCTTTTTCCGATTCCCGGTCCTAAGGCAATGGCATTGAATCCGTTGGTTTCGATGGCTCCGGTAATGATGTCGTCATCAAGATCGTGGCTCAGTATCGCTTCGGGGACCGCGATCTGCAAAATGTCATTGTTCATCTTCGGAGTGTGGATGGTCACCTTTCCGGCTCCCGCCTTCATGCAGGCTTTAGCGCAGAATATCGAAGCGCCTGCCATGCCGAAGCTTCCTGCTACCACCAAGGCGTGTCCCATGTTTCCTTTATGCACAAAAGCGTTTCTTTTCTTGAGCAGACGGCGTGCGGTTTCCGTTTCCAGCAGATACATGTTTGTGGCAACGTCCTCCATGTATCTCATGTCAAGCTGGATGTCCAGAATCTTCAGTTCGCCCACATATTTCTGATTCTCCGGAAAGAGAAAAGCCATTTTGGGGAGTTGCAGACTGAGGGTGAGCGTAGCGCGCACCACGGTATTCATGTCATTGTAGGTGTTGTCCTCGCACATCAGTCCCGAAGGGATGTCGATGCTGACCACAGGCACATTCGTTTTGTTGATGCTCTGTGCCAAAGAAGCAAAGCCGCCGTTTAGAGGCTTGTTCAGTCCGGTGCCGAACAGACCGTCGATAATCACATCCTTCTGTGGGTCAATGGTTGGGAAAGTAAACTGATCGCGCACCTCGTGCAACTTGATGTTGCTGTATTCGGTAAGACACTCCTTGTTGAAGGCACATTCTTCACTCAGTTTCTGATTGATGTTGAACAGATAAACCGTAGCCCGATAGCCCTTTTCGGCGAGCAGACGTGCCACAGCCAGTGCATCGCCTCCATTATTGCCCGGTCCTGCGAAAACATAGAAATGAGTTTTCAGGTTCCAGCGTCCGGACACCTCCTCGGCAATGGCTTTTGCAGCCCTTTCCATCAAGTCGATTGCACTGATCGGTTCATGCTGTATCGTGTACTGATCAAGCTCTTTAAATTGTGCTCCTGTAAGTATTTTCATAATGCAAATATAACTAAAATAGCGGTTGGCAAGTTTTTGGCTTGCGGAATTTTTGTATCTTTGCAACAAATTTACTAAAAATAGCCATGCAGACCATTCAAATTAAAGATAAAACTTTCACAGTATCTCTAAAAGAGGCTGATATCCTGAAGCAAGTAAAACGCGTTGCCGCAGAAATTAACCGTGATTATGAGGGTGAAGAGCCTGTGTTTCTGGCTGTTCTCAACGGTTCGTTCATTTTTGCCGCAGATCTGATGCGCGAAGTAACTCTGCCTTCGGAGATTACTTTTGTAAAACTGGCTTCCTATGCGGGAACGTCTTCTACAGGAGCGGTCAAGAACCTCATCGGACTGAACGTCGATCTGAAAGACCGTCCGGTAATTATTATCGAGGATATCATTGATTCCGGTCTGACTATGGTTCATTTGTTGGATCTGCTTAAACAATATGAGCCTAAGTCTGTCGACATCTGTGCTCTGTTGGTTAAGCCCGATAACTTAAAAGTGTCTTTGGACATCCGTTACACATGTCTGGAAATTCCAAATGATTTCATCATTGGCTATGGTTTGGATTATGATGGTCTGGGACGTAACACCCGGGATATCTACACCGTGGTGGAATAAAAAGAAAAATCCTATTTTAATAACTAAATAAAAAAATGAAGAATATTGTAATTTTCGGTGCTCCGGGATCTGGTAAAGGAACTCAGAGCGACAAGATTGTGGCTAAGTACGGTTTCAAACACATCTCTACCGGCGATGTATTGCGTGGTGAGATCAAGAATGGTACTGAACTGGGTAAGACTGCCAAGTCATACATCGACAACGGACAGTTGATTCCGGATTCATTGATGATCGACATTCTGGCAAGTGTTTATGACAGCTTCGGCGCTGTTGAGGGAGTTATCTTCGACGGTTTCCCACGTACTATCCCGCAGGCTGAGGCTTTGAAGGCTATGCTGGCTGAGCGCGGAACAGAGGTAAGCGTTATGCTCGACCTGGAAGTGCCTGAAGATGAACTGATGGATCGTCTGATCAAGCGCGGACAGATCTCAGGACGTGCTGACGACAATGAGGAGACTATCAAGAAGCGTCTGACTGTTTACCACAACCAGACTTCTCCGCTGATCGACTGGTACAAGAACGACGGTAAGTATACTCACATCAAGGGTACCGGCGAGCTGGATACTATCTTTGCTGATATCTGTGCTGCTATCGACCGCGCATAATCAAGAATTTTAAAAACCACACATATTATAATTAAGTAAATAGATATGGCTGAATCGAATTTTGTTGACTACGTAAAAATATATTGCCGTTCCGGAAAGGGCGGAAGAGGCTCCATGCATATGCATCGGGCTAAATATGTCCCCAATGGCGGCCCGGACGGAGGCGACGGAGGACGGGGCGGCCATGTCTATTTACGTGGTAACAGAAACTATTGGACTTTATTGCATCTTCGTTATGACCGTCATGTCTTTGCCGGACATGGAGGCAACGGCTCCAAGTGCCGCTCTACCGGTAAGGATGGCGAAGACAAGTATATTGAGGTACCTTGCGGAACAGTTGTTTATAACGCGGATACCGGCGAATATATTTGTGACGTAACCGAGCATGGTCAGGAAGTGATGCTTCTGAAAGGAGGCCGCGGTGGTTTGGGTAACTGGAACTTCCGTACGGCAACCAATCAGGCACCACGCTATGCGCAGCCCGGCGAGCCGATGCGCGAAATGATGGTGATTTTGGAGCTGAAGTTGTTGGCCGATGTCGGACTTGTAGGTTTTCCAAATGCCGGAAAGTCTACTTTGTTGAGTGCCGTTTCTTCTGCCCGTCCAAAGATTGCAAACTATCCGTTTACCACTCTGGAGCCGAGCTTGGGTATTGTTTCCTATCGTGACAATCAGTCGTTCGTGATGGCCGATATTCCGGGTATCATCGAAGGAGCCAGCGAGGGTAAGGGACTGGGATTACGTTTCCTGCGTCATATCGAGCGCAACTCCCTGTTGCTTTTCATGGTTCCGGGCGATACGGATGACATCAAGAAAGAATATGAGATTCTGCTCAACGAGGTTTCTACTTTCAATCCGGAGTTGATGGACAAGCAACGCGTGCTAGCCATTACAAAAAGCGACCTGTTGGATGAAGAATTGATGGAAATGCTTTCGGAGAATCTTCCGGATGTGCCCCATGTCTTTATCTCGTCGGTTACCGGTATGGGTATTGCCAAACTGAAGGATTTGCTCTGGAAAGAGCTGAACAGCGAGAGCAACAAGTTGCAGGCCATTACCGATCAGCAGAATATTGTGCATAAGAACAAAGACATCAATATCCTGCGTAATGAGCTGAAAGCAATGGGTGAGGATGAAGATTTTGAGTTTATCGATGACGCTGAAATAGAGGATCTCGATGACTTTGAGTACGAAGAAGAAGATTGGGATGAGCAGAAGTGATAAAGGAATGGTGACAAATACTCCCGATCTGTTGCATTATGATTTGGGAGAAGAAGTGGTAGCTTTCAGTTCCCGAAGAGGCGGAGGAGTAAGTGAAGGCAACTATGCATCGTTCAACATCAATGGTTATTGCGGAGATAATACTCTGCATATCGCCGCCAATCGGAAACTGCTCTGCGATTATCTTCAGATAGAGTCGTCATCACTTGTTATGCCTCACCAGACACACAGCACCCGTGTGAAACTGATTGACGAGGCTATCATGAACCTTTCGCCATTGCAGCGTACCGCCACTTTGGAAGGGGTTGACGCTTTAATCACTGCCGAGCGTGGCATTTGTATCGGAGTGTCTACCGCTGATTGTATTCCGGTGCTTCTTTTTGACCCGGTGCATCAGGTTATTGCTGCCGTGCATGCGGGTTGGCGAGGTACTGTTGGGCGCATCGTTGTAGAAACCCTTTCAGAGATGTTTCGTACCTTCCAGACTTCAGCATCAGATCTGCGGGTTGCTATCGGTCCCGGCATATCCGGTGAGGCTTTTGAAGTGGGTAATGAGGTTTATGAAACCTTTGTTTCGGCAGGTTTTCCGATGGATCGTCTGGCGGTGAAGAAGACCTCAATTCGAAACACTGCGGAACAGAGCTGGTATATCGATTTGTGGGAAGCGAATCGCATGCAGTTGGAATCACGTGGCGTACTGCCCGAAAATATTCAAATGGCCGGTATTTGCACTTATCAGAACCCCGATGAGTTTTTCTCTGCAAGACGTTTGGGAATCAATTCCGGCCGTATATTCAATGGAATCATGCTGAAAAAATAATTATTTGATTCCTTGATAAATGAAGAAGCAATAAAATCTCCTCCTGTCGGGGAGATTTTTTTGTATATAACAATCCTCCCGGTTCTGTATGCTTTATCTACATAATAGAACCGGGAGGATGTCTTATAGAATGGTTATTAACCTGTCGGTTACTTTCCTTTGTGTCGGTTGGCGCGACGGCGTCGGATTTCCGCTTTCATTTTTGCTGCTCCCGATCCGTGGGCACCTGTGATATATCCTTTTTTCTTGGCCTTGGTCTTTACCTTGTCCTCTTGAGGAGCCTTTTTCTTACCGCTTCCTCCTTTGAAGACAATGCCTCCGGTAATTACCTGGTCAATGTCATCTCCTCCAAACTTCGCCATAAAAGACAGCCAGATTAATGGTGGAACAGACGTACGCCGGTAAATGCCATGGCGATACCGTATTTGTCACAAGTCTCGATAACATGGTCATCACGTACGCTACCTCCGGCCTGCGCTACATAGCAAACACCGCTCTTATGAGCACGCTCGATGTTGTCGCCGAATGGGAAGAAAGCGTCTGAGCCTAAAGCCACGTTTGTGTTTTGAGCGATCCATGCCGCCTTCTCTTCGCGTGTGAGTGGTTCCGGTTTTTCAGTAAAGAATTTCTGCCATTCTCCATCTGCCAATACGTCCATGTAATCATCGCTGATGTAGATATCGATGGTGTTGTCGCGATCGGCACGGCGAATCTTCTCTACAAACGGCAGGTTCATCACTTTCGGGTGCTGGCGCAACCACCAGATATCAGCCTTGTTTCCGGCCAGACGGGTACAGTGGATACGGCTCTGTTGTCCGGCACCGATACCGATAGCCTGTCCGTCTTTCACGTAACAAACAGAGTTACTCTGGGTGTATTTCAAAGTGATCAGGGCAATGATCAGATCACGCTTTGCTTCTTCCGGGAAATTCTTGTTTATGGTTGGGATGTTTTCAAAGAGGCTCGGATCGTTCAGCTTCACTTCGTTACGTCCCTGTTCGAAGGTAATTCCGAATACCTGCTTGGTTTCAATTGGAGCCGGAGTGTAGTTCGGATCGATCTTGATGACGTTGTAAGTTCCGTTTCTCTTGGCGCGCAGGATTTCCATAGCCTCTTCGGTGAAGTCGGGAGCGATAACGCCGTCAGACACTTCTCTTTTGATCAGGGTGGCAGTAGCGGCGTCGCAGGTGTCGCTCAAGGCGATGAAGTCGCCGTAGCTTGACATACGGTCGGCACCGCGTGCTCGGGCATAAGCACAGGCAATAGGAGAGAGCGGAAAGAGAGCGGAATCTTCACATCGTCTACAAAGTAGATTTTCTTGAGCGTGTCGCTCAGCGGAAGGCCTAAAGCTGCTCCGGCAGGAGATACATGCTTGAAAGAGGCTGCTGCGGGCATGCCGGTAGCTTCTTTCAGTTCCTTAACCAGCTGCCAGCTGTTCAGTGCATCCAGGAAGTTGATATATCCCGGGCGACCGTTCAGGACTTCGATAGGTAACTCACCTTCTGTCATATAAATGCGTGAAGGTTTCTGATTCGGATTGCATCCGTACTTCAATGCCAATTCTTTCATATGATAAATATTTAGATTGTTTTATCTGAAAACGATAGGGCAAAGATACGATAAAATGCAGAGAAGATGAAATGGAGAAACAAAGAAATGTCTATATTCATGAATAAAACCGACATACATGAGAGTCATGCATGCCGGTTATGCTTATTTTATGGAATAACGGGGGACATTTTATTTAGTCCATCCTGCGGTCCACAGGTCAGAAGCGTCCAAAGCGCCCTTACCGTCGAAAGTACCTACATACTTGTTAGTGAAAGTGAAGGTCTGGCCGGTCTGGTTACCGCTGCTCAGGAACATATCGTTGGTGTAAGGATTGTTTTCGTCACCCTCAACCTGTTTTACCAATACGCTGGCAGAAGTGATACCGATGTTCTTAAGGCTTGAAGGATTGTTCATCAGATATTTTCCGGTTTCGCTGGTTTCAACCCACAGGTCGTTAGTCTTGCCTGTGATAGCTGCATTTTCGATTACGGCGTGCGTGCCTGCTCTCAGTTTCACACCGGCAGCCTTGGCACCGGTGTCCTTGTTACCGATCAGAGTCAGATTCTTCAATACTGGCTGAGAGAACGGAGAGGCAATCATGTTGTCGCCGTTGTTGTCAGCTTCGATCAGGCAGTCGCAGTCTGCACCTTCAGCCTGGTAAGCAATCCAGTTGGTACCCTGGCCTCTCCAGCCTTCTGTCCAGTCGAAAGAGTCGTCACCGCAGTTTTCTACGATAGCGTGGTCTACGTTTACTGTACCGCCGAAGAATTCGATACCGTCGTCGTTACCGTCGCAAATCTGGATATATGAAGCTTCTGTACCGCTACCTACACCATAGAATGTGATACCGTTTGATTCAGTGTCAGAAGACAAAGACTGTCCGGTGTATTCCATGCGGATGTACTTCAGTTTTCCGGAGTTGTCCTGATCTTCGGTTCCTCCATAAACGGCGTTACCGATCTCAGACTTTCCCTGTCCGCCTTCTACATTGATAGAAGCCTTACCGCAGATGTGCAAACCGCCCCAGGAACCGGCCTGAGCTCTTTCGGCAGTCATGACAATCGGCTGCTCGGCTGTACCTACTGCGTAAATCTGAGCGCCCTGCTCGATGAGGATATAGGAAATGTTATCTGTATAGGCTGAAATGATCTTAACACCC
>CAJMQV010000023.1 GCA_905215575.1 uncultured bacterium
CCTCTGGTCGAGCGAGGTCATCTCACGCTCCCCGACCTTCAGAGCTCCGCTCCTCGATGCGATCGGCACCACCGGAGGGGGAATCGGCCATGGGAACGATACTCCTGTTTCGGCTCCTATTGATTTGGGTCACGGCCTTCAGCTCGCCGTTACAGGTCGACTGAATCTCGACACTTTCAGCGCAGTGAGCGTCAGTCTTGGTAATGCCGAAATCGACATGTGTCCTGCTCTCTGACTTGCCAGCTGGGTTGAAGTCTGAACCGCCTTTACCACCACCCATAGGAAGGGTTGTCAATGAGTTCTTGAAAGTCTGCTCGAAAGCCAGGAACTTCAAGATAGAAAGATTAACTGACGGGTGGAAGCGCAAACCTCCTTTGTAAGGACCGATGGCGTTGTTGTGCTGTACACGGTATCCCATGTTTGTCTGCACATTACCGTTGTCGTCCATCCAAGTTACACGGAAGCAATAGATTCTGTCTGGAATACACAGGCGCTCGATCAAATTGTATTTCTCAAATTCCGGGTGCTTGTTGTATTCTTCTTCAATAGTACCCAAAACTTCTTCTACTGCCTGATGATACTCAGTTTCTCCAGGGAATCTTTTCTTCAGATCCTCTAACACTTTGCTTGCATTCATTTGACTTTAATTTTTGATGATTAATCTTTTCGAGTTCAAAAGTACGAAAAAGGGAGTAAAACACAAAAAAAAGTAGCTAAAAGTTTTTAGATATTCGTCTTTAATGTGTTTTTAATAGAAAAAAAGCCTTCCTGCTTTATAATTGTTTTGTTTATATGGCATTTTTTATTTCTGATTGTAACTTTGTCATTTTATTCTTATTTTTTTATGTTTTCTCAAACTTATGGTTTGATAACAGCCTAATGCCTTACTTTTTTGCATGAATATGATATTTTCTGTGTCTGAAAGGTTGTTTTTTTTATGTTCGCATTTTGTAAGTTGATTTTATGCGGAGGAAGCTGACAGAAAGAAATCAGGTATGTCTTGCTTTGGGATGATGATATAAAAAATAAGGAGGAAGGTTCTGCTCCTTCCTCCTTATTATATATAGGGATAATAAATATGCTATTACTGTCCGGCTTTCCAGAAATCTTCTTCTTTCTGGCGTTTTGCCTTCTCAGCCTGGTAAGCGGCATTTGCTTTCTCGTATTCAGCATTTTTGCGCTGTACGTCGATGATGCTTGCCTTCAGACGGTTGGCTGTTCCAGAAATACTGATGTCTGCTTCAGCTGCCTTGGTACAGTAGTTGGCAGCCTCAGTGAATTTCTTCTGCTTAGCCAGGAACTGAGCGCGCAACAGATAGCTCTTTCCGGTTACGGCGCTGTTATAGCTTATAGCCTTGTCCAGATATGAGAATGCGCCGTTGGTGTCACCTGACTTAGACAGGGCGCTGGCAATCTTCAAGGAAATGTTTGCTTTGGTAGTTTCTGTCTGGCACAATTCCAAAGCCTTGTCGTAATACTGAACTGATTCGGCAGTCTTGCCAGCTTTGTTCAGTTTCTGGGCCATACCGATGGCAGACTCATAACTTGGCTCGATATTGTAGGCATATTCAGCAGCCTTGTAGTACACGTCAGTATCATCGCAGTCGTTTGAAGCCAACAGAACCAAAGCTGATTTCAGATAAGCCAGGTTGTTCTTGTTTTCCTCAATCTTTGGAGTAAAGATGGCAATGATCTGATCTCTGTCGGCAGCCTTTGACTGGGCAAAGATGGTTTCAATGCGGTTCAGTGTCGGGTCGTACTGAGCTACGATCTTCTGAGCGGCCTGCTGGTCCTGTGCCTGGTTGGCCAGTTCGAGCATCTTCTCACACACTTCGCGAGATTCCAGATAATCTTGCAGGAACTGTGCTCTGAAGCCCTGATTGTCGGCTACATATTTCTGATAGGAAATGTCGAAGAACTTGTCCAATACGAAGCCTGGAATTTCTTTCGCTCCTTCTTCTTTGATCATGTCAATACCTTCGCGGAACATGGTATAAGCCTTGTCAACGCTGAAATCATCGGCTACACCCTGACCATAATAGGCATAATCAAAAGCTTTGCGTGCAACAACATCGCCCTTTGTTGCCTGAGCATTTTCGCTGGTGAAGGAATTCAGACCGTCCAGATTCTTCAGACGTGTGTCGTACAAATCCATCAGTTCGTTGAAATATACCTTCTTCTGTGCCGCATCAGTTGTGTTGATGATCAGGTTTCCCAGGATCGCTGCACCATAAGCGTAAATTCCCACTTGAGCAAATGGAGCCTTTGTCAGAACCTGTTTCCATGGTTCATACGCTGAAGCCCAATCTTTGGCATTATAATAGTCGCGGTATAACACCAGATTGTTTAATACATCAATACTGTCCTGACCATGGCCGATACGGTCATATACAGAGGTTCCTTCGTATTGAGCCATAGCTGGTGCTGCAACAGCTGCCAAGGCAAATGTGATGGCAAATTTCTGTAATCTCATGTTGATTATATTTTTAAATGATAAATCTAAACAATTGGTTATGTCTTTTATTTTACAAGTTCCGAAAACACGGACAAAGATACAAAAAAACTGACTTCGCTGTATCATCTCTATAAGAAAAATAGAAAAATATAATAAATGTAACCGTTTTGTTATTTGTTTGTGAACTTTGGCGGAGAATATTTTTGGATTTATCCTTGTTCGTCTTCGTATTTTTTTGCACTTTTGCGTGACATAAATAATAAACCGACATGTTGAATCTGGATAATTTTTACAAAGCGAGATATGTGCTGAGTCATATCATCAGACGTACGGACCTGATTCATGCCCCGAACATTAATGCGGAAAGCGACATTTATCTGAAGCCCGAAAATCTACAGACTACCGGTTCTTTTAAATTGAGAGGCGCGTATTATAAAATCTCACAATTAAGCGAAGAGGAAAAGAAACGAGGCGTAATAGCCTGTTCTGCAGGAAATCATGCGCAGGGAGTGGCCTTAGGCGCTTCGGCTCATGGTATCAAGTCGTTGATTTGTCTGCCCGAAGGCGCACCGATGAGTAAGGTGGAAGCAACCCGCCGTTATGGAGCTGAAATCCGTTTGGTGCCCGGAGTGTATGATGATGCTTTTCAGGAGGCAATCCGTTTGCGGGATGAACATGGCTATACTTTCATACATCCGTTTGATGATGAACATGTCATCGCCGGTCAGGGAACAATCGGTTTGGAATTGTTGGACCAGCTGCCCGATTTGGATGCCGTAATCGTGCCGATCGGCGGAGGAGGACTGATCAGCGGAATCGCTTTCGCAATCAAATCCCTGAATCCAAGTATCAAAATATATGGTGTTCAGGCGCAGGGCGCTCCAAGCATGTTGCATAGTCTGGAGCAACAGTGCCGTACGACCTTGACAGCTGTATCGACTATTGCAGACGGTATTGCGGTTAAAGAGCCCGGACACATTACTTATGACACCTGCTGCAAGTATGTGGACGAAATCGTTACGGTAACCGAGGACGAAATCTGTGCCGCCATTCTGGCGCTTCTGGAGCAGCAAAAGCTGATAGCCGAAGGAGCCGCAGCCGTAAGTGTCGCTGCCGCCATGTTTAATAAAGTGCCGGTAAAGGGAAAGAAAGTGGTATGTATTGTCAGCGGCGGTAATATAGATGTTACGATTTTAAGTAGAGTGATCAGCCGCGGTATGGCCAAGAGCGGACGTGTATTCACCTTCAGTGTGGAATTGGAGGATAAGCCTGGTCAGATGGTTGAAGTAAGTAAGGTCGTAGCTCAGTTGGGTGGTAATGTGATCCGGGTGCAGCATGAGCGTAATGACGACAGCCAGCAGGTAAATTCATGTGAATTGCGTATGACGGTCGAGACACGAAACGAGGAGCACATCGAAAGCATCCGTCAGGCTTTAATAAACGAAGGTTTTAATTTAGTATAAACATTATGGAAAAGAAAGTATTGCACACAGAGAAGGCGCCGGCTGCCATCGGACCATACAGCCAGGCTATTGAAGTTAATGGTTTTGTTTTTGCTTCAGGTCAGATTCCTATTAATCCTGCAACAGGCGAGATGGTTCAGGGCGATGTAAAGGAGCAGACCCGTCAGGCTTTGACGAATGCGTCTGAAGTGATGAAGGCTGCAGGAATTGATTTGAGCCATGTAGTAAAAACAACGGTCTTCTTGTCTGACATGAATGATTTCGCTGCGATGAACGAAGTCTATGCAACATTCTTCAGCGCACCGTTCCCGGCTCGTTCGGCTGTTGCTGTCAAGACCTTGCCGAAAGGTGCATTGGTTGAAGTAGAGTGTATTGCCGTAAAGTAAGAATGCAGCATTCTCATTATCCAAAATACTGATAAAATAAGAGGAGGGCAGTTGTTTTTACTGTCCTCCTCTTATTTTATATTTCATCATTATAGTTTTTGTAATGTGTGATTTGTGGCTCAGCTGAAGTGTGTTCGTAGGTGGAACACAAGCGTTTGGCTTCGGCTACAAATCGTTCGTCTGTCAGTGTGCATTGGCAGATGATGGGGTTTTTCATCCATTGCATGAATTTTCCGTGCTTGCAATGAATACATTGAATCATAGAAGGATTGGCTGCCATATTTATCGGTTTATTTTGAATAAAATGTAAACGTGCTGTCTTTGTGTGCGATCACGAGTGAATCTTGGTTCAACTCCCGGATTTCAAATGTGTCACATTCTTGTTTGTCTGCCTTTCCGGTTGTATTCTTCAATAATAAGTGAGCGTTCCACATTCTCCATTGGTTGTAAGTCTTGCCGTTGCATGTAGCGGAAACTTTGCCGTTGTTTTCCAATTTCAATGTGCTTTGGGAAGCCGGGTTCTGCCATTTTCGCGTTAATGTTCTTAAATTGACTAAAGTCAGGATGCTTTCTTGGGTGGCGTCTGTGGTAATGGTCAACGGGTCATCGTAATGTTCCGTACCCCCCAAAAGGACTCCTGCGTCTCCGGTCGTTTCGTTTATTTTGTTCAGGGTTAGCGTGTCTCCTTCGTCGGTGATGATTTCGATGCAGCTCATGCCGGTACCTTCTCCGAGCTTGCCATATAACGCAGTGTCGGGAACGAGGGCCTCGGTTGAAGTTATTGTACTTTGTACAGACTCTGCTTTTTCCTTTTTATCCTTGCAGGATGTGAAACATATTCCCGTTGTAAACAGAAGGGCAGAAAGAATTGTATATTTTACTTTCATCATTAATAATATCTGATTGTTATAGGAGTTGCAAATATACTGATTTTCTTAAAAGATTAGGTTGAATCTGTTTTTTTTTGCTTCTTTGCGAAAAAAAAATGTCAAACACTGGTTGTGGCATGAATTTTGATGTGATATCTTATGAAACATTTTAATTAGATTTTTATATGGGATGGATTATTTTTATTGGTTTTGCAATAGTAAGTTATTTGATTCAGGCAAACCTAAAGAGTAAATTTGAACGCTATTCGGAGATTCCGGTTGACGGAGGACTTACGGGACGTGATGTGGCAGTTAAGATGCTGCGTGATAATGGTATATATGATGTGCAGGTTACCTGTACTCCCGGATTCCTGACCGATCATTATGATCCTACAAAGAAAACGGTCAATTTGAGCGAGGATGTTTATAATTCCTGCAGTGTGGCTGCGGCTGCTGTTGCTGCGCATGAGTGTGGTCATGCTGTGCAGCATGCTTTTGCTTATGCTCCTTTGCGTATGCGTAGTGCTTTGGTTCCGGCTGTTTCCTTCGCTTCTTCATGGATGCAGTGGGTGTTGCTGATCGGAATGTTTACCTTGAATGTTTATCCGGGTATCATGCTTTTCGGTATCGCTTTGTTTGCCATAACAACCTTGTTCAGTTTTATTACTTTGCCGGTTGAGATTGATGCCAGTCGTCGTGCCGTAAAATGGTTGAGTAACGCTGGTGTGACCAATAGAAGTAATCATGGTGCGGCTGTATCGGCTCTTCGTTCCGCTGCTTATACTTATGTGGTTGCCGCTTTGGGATCGTTGGCTTCTTTGGTATATTACGTTATGATTTATATGGGTCGCAGAGAGTAAAATTAAAAACTAAAGAGATATTTTTATGAGCTATTTGCTATTGATTGTCGGCATTGTGCTGGTGTTGTGGGGTGCTGACAAATTGACAGACGGAGCAACGGCATTAGCACGCCGTTTTCATGTGCCTGATTTAGTGATCGGTTTGACTGTGGTGGCTTTTGGAACTTCGTTGCCAGAGTTTGTAACCAGCTTTACGGCCGTGTTGCATCATTATGAGGCTATTTCTATGGGTAATATTGTGGGTAGCAATATTTTCAATACGCTTCTTATTGTAGGAGCATCGGCTCTGACTTATCCGATATGGGTAAGCCGGAGTTCGCTTTCCAAGGATATTCCGTTTGCTTTGCTGGCTTCATTGGCTTTATACGTATTGTGTCAGGATACGGTCTTTGCGGATGCGGATACACAGATGATTACCATGGGTGACGGTTTGATTCTGTTGCTTTTCTTCGCCATCTTCATGTATTATACCTTTTCCATGGCCCGTTCGTCCGATGTCGAGACAGAATCTGCTGATCAAACGGTGCCGGCTTATAGTCTGTGGCGTATAGCTCTCTATATTATATTAGGATTGGCCGGATTGATCTTTGGAGGTAATTTCTTTGTGGAATCCGCTTCTGATCTGGCCCGTTCATGGGGCGTGAGCGAACATATCATCGGATTGACCATTGTGGCCGGAGGTACTTCCTTGCCGGAATTGGCAACTTCTATAGTAGCGGCCCGTAAGGGAAATTCAGCGATAGCTATCGGAAATGTGATTGGTAGCAATATCTTTAATATATTCTTTGTAGTGGGTGTATGTGCGTTAGTGTCACCGATTTCAGCAATGAGTATTACAGAGGTGGATTTGTTGCTGCTTGTAGGAAGTATTCTGCTGTTATGGGGATTTGCCTTTACCAACCGGCGGATCTCACGTTGGGAGGGACTTTCCATGATATTTGTTTATCTGCTTTATATGGCCAGCAGCATTGTCAGCTTCTGATTGATGATAGTTAAGAAAGTCTGATTCTGTTTGAGCTTTTGGATATATAAAAAGAGTGTTCTTATTTAAATAAAATTATCTAAATAAGAGCACTCTTTCTTTGTAGTTATACCTTTTAATCTGCGATTTTAAAGATAAGTTTTTTGGGAATTTTTACCAATTTCCGGCCAACAACCTTCTTGATACTGACACCATCGACCTGTTCGAAAATGTATTCGTTTTCGTTCTTTGTCAATTTTACCTCTTGGGTTTCGGAGCCCTGGTCATTGGAAAGGCGAATCAGAGCGGTGTTCTCGTTTATGATTTTAGATGAGGTGATAGTCCAGATACCATATACATTTCCGTTTAGGTATCCATGCATCGGTCCAAACATTTCCATACCAGGAACATTGATGCTTTCCTCATATAAATCAATGGTTAAATGCAAGTTCTCTTCTTTGCAAGACAAACTGGCTTTGAATGTCTGTTGGGCCATTGCAAAAAGACTGCAAACACACATAATTAAAAACATTAAATTCCTTTTCATAATACGTAAATGATAATTTAGTTCATATCCGCAAAGATAATATATTATCAGAATATCTTTTCATTATTCTGTCATAATCTTGAAATCAAAGAAAAGATTTTATCTTTTAAATCGGTTTTCTATTTTTGTTTTTTAAAGAAATTGAATGGTGTTTTTACAAAAAAAAGAGGTAAAAGAATTTTGCTTTCATGTTTTTTATGTATATTTGCATCGAACTATAAATGTTAATAAATGAGTAAAGACACACTATTTATTTTCGAATCGAGTTGGGAGGTTTGTAATAAAGTAGGAGGTATCTACACTGTTCTTTCCACTCGTGCCAAGACCTTACAAGATAGTATGAAGGACCAGGTCGTGTTCATCGGTCCGGATGTTTGGAAAACCGTGAAGAACCCGTTGTTTCATGAAGACAAGAAGCTGTTGTCTGGATGGAGAAACGAGGCCGAACAACAAGGATTGAAGGTACGTGTAGGGCGATGGAATGTTCCCGGAAAACCAATAGCTGTGCTGGTGGACTTCTCTTCATATTATGAGATAAAGAATAATATTTATGCAAAAATGTGGGAGGACTATCAGGTAGACTCTTTGCATGCATACGGAGATTATGATGAGGCTTCCATGTTTTCTTATGCAGCCGGTCTGGTTGTTGAAAGCATTTATAATTACATGTTGCGTGATAAATATAAGGTGATTTATCAGGCGCATGAGTGGATGACGGGATTGGGAGCATTATATATTCGTAAGCATGTCCCGCAGATCGCTACTATTTTTACCACACACGCTACAAGTATCGGTCGTTCGATTGCCGGAAACAACAAGCCGCTTTACGATTATCTTACAGCTTATAACGGCAATCAGATGGCTGCGGAACTGAATATGCAGTCCAAGCATTCCATCGAACGTCAGACGGCTCATTTCGTAGACTGCTTCACAACTGTAAGTCAGGTTACAGCCCGTGAATGTGAGGTGCTTTTGGAGCGTCCGGCTGATGTCGTACTGATGAATGGGTTTGAGAGTGATTTTGTTCCGAAGGGAGCGCAGTTTACTGCTGCACGCCGTAAGGCCCGCGCCAAGATATTCCAGGTGGCCGAACAGCTTACCGGCAACAAGTTCTCCGAGGATACCTTGATTGTAACTACCAGTGGTCGTTATGAGTTCAAGAACAAGGGTATTGATGTGTTCCTCAATACGCTGAAACTGCTGAATGAGCGTGAAGATCTTTCACGTCCTGTTCTGGCTCTTGTTGAGGTGCCCGCATGGTGCGCCGGACCGCGTGAGGATCTGTCTGCCCGCCTGCAGGGAGAAACTTCTGAAGGTGCCTTGTCAAATCCGGTCATTACGCACAGGCTGCATAATGAACCCGATGATGCCGTGTTGAACACATTGAGATATTACCAGTTGACAAACCGTCCTGACAGTCGGGTGCAGGTAGTTTTTGTACCCTGTTATCTGGATGGAGCCGATGGTATCTTCAACATGAGTTATTACGATTTGCTTATCGGTAATGACCTGTGTGTTTATCCTTCTTATTATGAGCCTTGGGGCTATACTCCGTTGGAAAGTGTCGCTTTCCATATTCCTTGTGTTACAACAGATCTTTCCGGCTTCGGCATGTGGGTTAACGAAGTGCTGGGTCATGAAGGAACGCTTGAGGATGGAGTAGCGGTAATTAAACGTACGGATTATAATTTCCAGGATGTAGCTGCAAATATTTGCAATGAGATTACGGCATTTGCCGCACTTCCGGATGCAGAAGTGCGTAAAATCCGAAAAAAGGCTGAGCGTATTGCGTCAAAGGCATTGTGGAAGAATTTTATAAAGTATTATTATCAGGCCTACGACTTTGCGCTTGAGCGCGCCGAGATGAGAAACAAAAAATGAAATAATTAACTGAATCTAATTTTAGAACTTATGAAAATTAAAGCAAGTAATTCAAATGGAATCAGCTGGAAAGAAGTGAACGTGAAATCACGTATTCCTAATGAATTGAGCAAACTGGCTGAATTGTCCCGCAACATCTGGTGGGCATGGAACCATGAGGCACGTGAACTTTTCCGCTCTTTGGATGAAGATTTGTTTGAGGAAGTAGGACAGAACCCGGTATTGCTTCTGGAGCGTCTGAGCTATGAACGTCTGGAAGAGTTGTCTCAGGACGAGATGATTCTGGCACGTATGGAGGCTGTGTACAAGATGTTCCGCGCATATATGGATGTAGAGCCGAATCATAAGAGAGCTTCTGTAGCTTACTTCTGTATGGAGTATGGTTTGAACCACGTGCTGAAGATTTATTCTGGTGGTTTGGGCGTGCTGGCTGGTGACTATTTGAAAGAAGCTTCAGATAGCAATGTAGACATGTGCGCAGTGGGTTTCCTGTATCGCTACGGTTACTTCACTCAGACTCTGTCTATGGACGGACAGCAGATTGCCAACTATGAGGCTCAGAACTTCGGAAGTCTTCCAATAGAGCGTCAGCTGGATGCCGACGGCAATCCGATGGTTGTGGATGTACCTTATTTGAATTACTTCGTTCATGCATATGTATGGCGTGTCAATGTAGGTCGTATCAAGTTGTATCTGTTGGATACAGACAACGAGATGAACTCTGAGTTCGACCGCAGAATCACTCACGCTCTGTATGGTGGTGACTGGGAAAACCGTTTGAAGCAGGAGATTCTGTTGGGTATCGGTGGTGTGCTCACCTTGAAGAAACTGGGTATCAAGAAGGATATCTATCACTGTAACGAAGGACATGCCGCTCTGTGTAACGTACAGCGTCTGTTGGATTACGTTCAGTCTGGCCTTACCTTCAATCAGGCACTGGAGCTGGTTCGTGCTTCTTCTCTCTATACTGTACATACTCCGGTTCCTGCCGGTCATGACTATTTCGACGAAGGTCTGTTCGGAAAATATATGGGCGGTTATCCGGCAATGTTGGGTATCACTTGGGATGAGTTTATCGGCATGGGCCGTCAGAATCCGGACGATCATTCTGAGCGCTTCTGTATGTCAACCTTTGCTTGCAACACCTGTCAGGAGGTTAACGGTGTGAGCTGGTTGCACGGAAAAGTATCTCGCGAGATGTTCTCTGACATCTGGAAAGGTTACTTCCCGGAAGAAAGCCATGTAGGTTATGTGACCAACGGTGTGCACTTCCCGACATGGGCTGCTACAGAGTGGAAAGAGTTCTACATCAAGCACTTTGACAAGAACTTCATGAGCGACCAGAGTAACCAGAGCATTTGGGAAGGTATTTATAATGTACCTGATGAATTGGTTTGGAACACTCGTGTGAAACTGAAGAACAAACTGATCGATTATATCCGTGAGCAGTTCCGTGGTAGCTGGTTGAAAAACCAGGGTGATCCTTCACGTGTGGTTTCTTTGATGGACAAGATCAATCCGAACGCTCTGTTGATCGGTTTCGGTCGTCGTTTTGCTACCTACAAGCGTGCTCACTTGTTGTTTACTGATCTGGATCGTTTGGCTAAGATCGTAAACAACCCGAACTACCCGGTACAGTTCCTTTACACCGGTAAGGCACATCCGGCTGATGGTGCCGGTCAGGGTCTGATCAAGAAGATCTATGAGATTTCTCAGCGTCCGGAGTTCTTGGGTAAGATCATCTTCCTGGAGAACTATGACATGCAGCTGGCTCGTCGTCTGGTGAGCGGTGTGGATATCTGGATGAACACTCCGACTCGTCCGTTGGAAGCATCCGGTACATCTGGCGAGAAGGCTTTGATGAACGGTGTGCTCAACCTGTCAGTACTCGACGGATGGTGGCTGGAAGGTTATCGCGAAGGCGCCGGATGGGCATTGACCGAGAAGCGTACTTACGAGAACCAGGCTCATCAGGATCAGCTCGACGCTGCAACCATCTACAGCTTGCTGGAGAATGAAATCCTGCCGTTGTACTATGCACGCAACAAGAAGGGCTATTCAGAGGGTTGGGTAAGAACCATCAAGAACTCTATCGCTCAGATTGCTCCTCACTACACTATGAAGCGTCAGTTGGACGACTACTATACCAAGTTCTACGATCCACAGGCTGCCCGCTTCAAGACTTTGGCTGCCAACGACAATGCCAAGGCTAAGGAAATCGCAGCATGGAAAGAGAAAGTGGCTGCTTGCTGGGACAACATCAATGTAGTTTCTTTCGAGAAGAACGAGCAGTTGGCTTCAGGTGCTCTGGAAACCGGTAAGGACTATGAAGTGAAGATTACGATCGACGAGCAGGGATTGGATGATGCAATCGGTATTGAGATTGTAACCTTGATGACCGATAAGGACTGCAAGGATCACATCTATTCAGTAACTCCGCTTGAAATGGTGAAGAAAGAAGGCAACCTGTATACTTTCGCCGGAACTTATACTTTGAACAATTCCGGAAGCTTCAAGGCTGCTTGCCGTATGTATCCTAAGAACGATGCTCTGCCACACAGAGAAGACTTCTGCTATGTGAAATGGTTTGCTTAATCCGTAAATCACGATAATGAAAAAGTCCGGTCCGTAGGATCGGGCTTTTTTTGTTTTGTCATTCTGACATTTTGTTTTTTGAGGACCTTTAGACTTCTGTTTTTGAAACCGATGAGGCTGGGCGGCGTAAAAGAATGATTCTGAGAGCCTGTATTTCTATATATTCCGTTGATAATCTATGGCTTGGACTGTTTTTCCGCATTTTCCGGCATGTGTCTTTCAGAGAGAAAAATAACTGTCCGAAGAGCTTTCTAAGAGTTGTGGATAAGCGATGCTCATGTTTTCCGGGAACGGATACGATGTTTTTGCGGAATGGTCCCGATGAAAATGAATCTATTTCAAGGCTGCCATGCCTATTCTGTAGGAGCTGTTTCTGCATAAAACGATAAAAATGACCGTTAAATCCATCGGATTTTTGAATAAATATGCAGAAGATCATCCTCAAAGCATGGGTTTCTGAAAAAGCTTTGTCATGCGATATACCTTTATGGATGACACTTTGTAAACAAAAAACTTCCGAACCCACACAATGTGGATTCGGAAGTTTTTTGTTCTTATCATTGGTCCGCAATCAGTTTATGCGGAATGATGAATGAGCTCACGAATGACGCGGACGAATCATCTTGACTACAGACGACAGAGTGTTCTGTATCGGTTTGCCAAGGATGATGAGCGTTACGGCCACCAGAATCATGGCAATGCCCAATCCCTGTTGCCAGGTGAAAGCCTCGCCAAAGACAAAGGCTCCGATGCATACCGCTGTAACCGGCTCAAGAGCTCCCAATACAGAGGTCATGGTGCCACCGATATGATGTACAGCCAGCAGCAGGGTGATGTTTGAAATCACCGTCGGCAGTACGGCCAGCAGTATCAGATTCACTCCCGACATGACATCGGGAATGGGTTGCAGTGTCTGTGTCACCGATACCTTTCCGGCGAAGAGCAGGGTCGTGAAGACAAACACGTAGAAGGCCAGTTTGCGGTTGGGCATGGTGCGCAGGTGTGATTTGTTTACCGTCGTGATATAGGCTGCGTAGCCCAATGCGGACAGCAGTACGATGCCTACGCCTGCCAGACTGAATTTATGGTCTTCGCCGCTGATTGACAGGCGCGCCACTCCGTAAACCGCCAGAATGATGGCCAGCCAGGTTACCCATGAAGCTTTTTCACGGAAAAGGATCAGCATGAGCAAGGTTACAAACACCGGATAAGTGAAGTGAAGAGTGGTGGCTACACCCGCTCCCATAAAGTCATATCCCCAGAACAGGAACTGCGCTGAAAACATGTAATACACGGACAACAGAATCACTAATGGCAGATCGCTCAGTTTAATGCTAAACGACTCTTTGTGTACTTTCATCATGATGCCCAAGGCGATGGTGGCAAAGAGAAACCGATAGAACAGGATGGAGTCGAGCGACATACCACCTTTCATCAGCGGTAGCGTAAAGAGAGGAATCAGTCCGAATGTCACGGACGTTACAATTCCATAAATCAAACCTTTTATGCTGTTCATGGCAGAATGATGTTTTTAATGATTCTGCTTCAAGGTAGCGTTGATGAAATCTTCCAGCTGCTCGGCACGAAGTCCTTTGGCCAGAATGGTGCCTTCCTGTGACAGAACAACGGTATAAGGGATTCCTTCTACAGTGTAAAGCTTTGCTCCGTTATTGTGCTGCCACTCTTTCAGCTCAGAACCCTGCGGCCAAATCAGCCCCTTGTCGGCAATGGCTTTTTTCCAGGCCTTTTCATTAGTATCAAGCGATACGCCGACAAATTCTACTCCTTGAGCATGCACTTTCTGATAAAGGCGCACCATATCCGGAGCCTCTGCCATGCAGGGACCGCACCAGCTGGCCCAGAAGTCGAGCACTGTGATTTTGTTCTTGCTTACAATATCACTGATTTTAATGGAATTACCCTCTGGGGTAGTCATCTCGAAATCCGTGTACGGCTGTCCCACTGCGTTCTTTTTCAATTGCTCGATGGTGCTCGAGATACTTTTTATAGCAGGATTGTTGCGGGTTTTCTCCGGCAGTGAGGCAATCAACTGCTCCATTTCTTCGGGCGCAAACAGGCTGGAGTTGCTCAGAGTCAGGAACAGGCCGAGCTGGTTTTCTGCGTTCTCCGTAATCTTTTTCTGGAGATATGCTTTGACTTCCTGCTGTAAGGCTTCGCTTTTGCGGGCCACATCAGCTGATGAAGGGTCGCCCGTTTCGTAGAGTGCTGCGATGCGGTCGCTGAATCCGTAAATCGAGTCACTGATCTGTTGATACTGATCATTCAGTGGAGTACCGCCGATAGTAGTTTTTTCGTCGTCAGCGTTCAGAGTGATCTTTCCCGGTTCTGAAAAGAAGAACCCTTGGTAATAGGAACCGTTTGCGTTGCGGATCCAGAAACTGAGTATTTCGCAGGAGTCTGCCTTTCGGGTCATGGAAAACTCACTGTTCTTGACAACAAGTGTGTCGTACATTTCCCACTCCGCATTGGTAAAACGGTTGATGAACACAGAGTCACCGTCCTTCATTCCTTCTATTTTGCCCGTAAAGGTAAATTCATTGTTCTGGCAGGAAAATACCGGAATCAGTAAAGAAAGTGCCAGGCCTTTTAAAATAGCTTTTGTCATAATTGGTAATGAAATTAAAAAACTGCTTCTAAGATAAATCCTAAAAGCAGTTTTCGGTTTGTTTGTAATTAATGTCTATTACACTAAGTATTGTGAACTGATAGACTCATTGGTTTCTACGCGACGGATGGTCTCCGCAATCAGGTCAGCAATAGACAGCTGCTTTACCTTGTCGCAACGCTTTGAGTAAGGGATACTGTCTGTAAATACCATCTCGATCAGTGAACTGTCCTGAACACGCTCAGATGCAGGTCCTGACATCACACCGTGAGAAGCGATAGCTCTTACTGACTTGGCTCCGTTCTCTTTCATCAGGTCGGCAGCCTTGGTGATTGTACCGGCTGTATCTACCATGTCGTCAACGAGGATTACGTTGGCGTCTTTCACATTACCGATAATCTGCATGCTGGCAACTACGTTTGCTTTTTCACGCTTCTTGTCGCACAGAACCATCGGACAGTTCAGATATTTTGCATAAGTGCTGGCGCGCTTAGAACCACCAACGTCCGGAGTGGCGATAACCAGATTCTCCAGGTTCAATGACTGAATATAAGGCAACATTACGCTTGAAGCATAAAGGTGGTCAACCGGAACATTGAAGAATCCCTGCTCCTGATCAGCATGCAGGTCCATAGTGATCAAACGGTCGATACCGGCTACACTCAACATGTCAGCTACCAGCTTGGCTGCGATGGAAACACGTGGCTTGTCCTTGCGGTCCTGACGTGCCCAGCCGAAATAAGGAATTACGGCAATAATGCTCTTTGCAGATGCACGCTTTGCAGCGTCGATCATCAGCAACAGCTCCATCAGGTTATCTGAGTTTGGGAAAGTTGACTGGATCAGGAATACATCACGGCCACGGATAGATTCCTCGTAAGAAACAGCAAATTCTCCGTCAGCAAAGTGAGTAATTTGCAGCTTACCCAGTTCACAGCCCAAGCTTGCACAGATTTTCTCAGCCAAATATTTTGAATTGGTTCCTGAGAATACTTTAAATGGTCTTTTCTCGCTCATCGTTTTTTTAATATTTGTGGGTTACAATATTCTGTTTTGTCAGTCGACCGCTTTTTTCAGCATCCTGAAGTGATTCAGCAGTTCCTTGAAATCCTTGTTTGAATGAATGTCAAACTGATTCCACAAGTCACCTTTGATGACCACACCCCCGAAGCCGTAATCCTTGATTTGCGGAATATTTTTCAGGGAAATGCCTCCGAGAGCCATCACTTTGTGGTCAATAATTCCTGCTTTATGGGCGGCGAGCAGATTCTCGTGATTAAAAGCTGCCGGATAGCAGGTTTTAGAGATACTGTCAAAAATAGGACTCAAAAATACGTAGTCAAACTGCTTTTTTTCTTCGTTTACCTCCTCCAGACTGTGAAGCGACTTGCTTACGTGCCCCTCATAGCCTGCGGGTGGTTCCGGATGCCGACAGTTCAGATGGATTCCCATCAGATTGAATTCCTTTTTCAGATAAAAGTGATCGTGAATGACGATTCGTTTATGATACTCGTCGGGCAGCAGTGTCAAAAGTCTTTCTGAATAGACCGGATCGGATCCCGGCTTGCGCAAATGAAGAATGTCCAGACCTTCTTCAAAGAGCGAGCTGATAATCTTGTCTTCTTCAACGAAGAATTCTTCATTAGTCAGTAAAATCAGTTTCATAAGAACTTTAACACTTATTTTTGTTGCAAAGGTAAGAAAAAACTATCAGTCGGCATAGGTGTTTCAATTATTTTTCGTTTTATTTTTCAATGCAGTGGTATTCTTAGGATAATAATGCCTAACTTTGCCCTTATTAATTATGATTTAATTCATCGGTTTACTTTATGAATAAGAAGATGTTGTTGGGTTTGGCATTGGCTTGCCAGACCAACTTATGGGCTGCGGCAGACCAGCCCGGATGGCTTCGCTGGTGTTCTATTTCGCCAGACGGAAAGCAGATTGCCTTTACTTATTGTGGCGACATTTATACGGTGCCGGCGGGAGGCGGTGAAGCGCGCCAGCTCACAGCCAATACGGCTTATGACTATGCTCCGGTGTGGAGCCCCGACAGCAAGCACATTGCTTTTGCCAGTGCGCGCGAGGGTAGTATGGACGTGTATGTATCTTCGCTCGAAGGGGGAGCTCCGAAGCGCATCACTACAAATTCAGGAAATGAGGTGCCGGTGGGATTCTTGGATCATGAGCATGTGCTGTTTTCGGCATGGGGAATGCCTTCGGTAGATAATATACAATATCCCAGCGGTACTTATACTCATATATATAAGGTAAATATTCAGGGCGGACGGCCGGAGCTGTACTCCGAATGGAGTATGCGCAATCCGGATGTAAGCCGCCAGGGGGTGCTTTTTGAGGATGTCAAGGGATATGAAGACTATTGGCGCAAGCATCAGACTTCGAGTATTGCCAGCGATGTGTGGCTCTACGACGGGAAGAACTATCGTCAGCTTACCAGCTTCAAGGGTGAGAACCGTAATCCGCTCTGGGCTGCCGACGGCAAGCAGTTCTATTATCTGAGCGAGGAGAGCGGCTCTTTTAATATCTTCAAGAAAGGACTTACGGTGCAGGACAATCCGGTGCAGCTCACTCATTACAAGGATTGCCCGGTGCGTTTCCTGTCGGCTTCGGACAACGATCTGCTGTGTTACAGCTACGACGGCGAGATCTATACCTTGCAGCCGGGCGAAGAGCCGAAAAAGGTTACGGTGCGCATCACACGCGACGACATGCAGCGCGATGTGATCCGTCAGTTGCGTTCATCCGGAGCCAGTGAGATTTCCGTGTCGCCAAAAGGTAATGAGATTGCCTTTGTGATGAGCGGTGATGTGTATGTCACTTCGATTGACTATAAAACGACCAAGCAGATTACCGATACACCGCAGAAGGAACGTACCGTGGACTTCGCGCCCGACGGCCGATCACTGGTGTACGCTTCTGAGCGCAACGGCTTGTGGCAGGTGTTCCAGGCCAGTCTGGTCAAGAAGGATGAGAAGAACTTTACTTATGCCACCGAGATTAAGGAAGAACAGCTCACTGATGGCAAGTACACAGCCTTCCAGCCGGTGTATAATCCGAAGGGTGGAGAAGTAGCTTTCCTGAAGAACCGTACCGAAATCTGTGTGCTTGATCTGAAATCGCATAAGGTGCGCACGGTGATGGACGGCAAATACCAGTATTCTTATACCGATGGCGATCAGGACTTTACCTGGAGTCCGGATGGCAAGTGGCTGCTCACGGAGTATATCGGTGTGGGCGGATGGAACAATAAGGATATCGCTTTGGTCAAAGCCGACGGTACCGGAGTGATTCACAATCTGACGAACAGCGGTTACAGCGAGGGCAGTCCGAAATGGGTGCTCGACGGTAAGGCTATGATTTTCCAGAGCGACCGTTCGGGTTATCGCAGCCACGGTTCCTGGGGATCACAGCGTGACGAATTCATCATGTTCTTCGATGCAGATGCCTACGACCGCTTTATGATGAACAAGGAGGAACTAGCGCTTTTGGCCGAACGCGAAAAGGCGGAGAAGGAAGTCGAGGAGAAGAAGGTCAAGGAAATGTCTGACAAGGAGCGCAAGAAATACGAGGCCAACAAGGAAAAGGAGAAGAACAAGGATCTGGTCTTCGACCTGGAACATCTGGAAGAACGCACGCTGCGCCTCACTCCTTATTCTACCAATCTGGGAGATGCCGTGCTGAGCAAGGACGGAAGCAAACTGTATTATGTGGCTCCTTACGAGGGAGGTGCCGGACTTTGGGTGCAGCATATTAAGGAGTACCGTAATGAATTGAAGATGCGCGGCATGGACTGGGCTGCTCTGGATGCTGATCCGGAAGTGAAGAATGCGTATATGGCCAGCGGAGGTATGATCAAGAAACTGGACATTGAGAACGGTCGCGTCAGCAATGTGCCGTTTGAGGCTTTCTATACTTCGCGTCCGGACGAGGAGCGTGCCTATCTGTTTGAGCACATCTGGAAGCAGACGAAAGACAAGCTTTACGACCCGAACATGAACGGTGCCGACTGGGATGCCATTTATAAGACCTATTCCAAGTATCTGCCACACATCAACAACAACTACGACTTTGCCGAGATGGCGAGTGAGATGTTGGGTGAGCTGAATGTGTCGCACACCGGTTGCCGCTTCGGTGGTTATGGCGGTGCGTTGCCTACCGCCTCGTTGGGCGTGTTCTATGATGAGGACTATCAGGGCGACGGACTGAAAGTGAAAGAGGTGCTCGAAGGAAGTCCTTTGGAACTGGCTTCCCTGCCAGTCAAGGCCGGTGCGGTGATTCTGGCTATTGACGGTGAGGAAATCAAGGCGGGAATGGACTATTATCCGCTGCTCGAGGGCAAGGCGGGTCGCTATACCCGTCTCACCGTAAAAGAGGGCGGTAAGGAATTCAGTGTAACCGTGAAGCCGATTTCTTCCGGTCGTGAAAGCGATTTGCTGTACGACCGTTGGGTGAAGCGCAATC
>CAJMQV010000024.1 GCA_905215575.1 uncultured bacterium
ATTGTATCAGTCACAATGCGACTTTGAGGAAATCCCTGTGCAGGGAAAGTGGCGTCTGGTTGCAGAGTTCCTGCGTCCACAAACCAACACATGGTACACCCATCCCCATTCTTTTCTGGAGAACTTCAATCCGGAACAGGGTTATCTGACTCGTAAGGTACAATTTAAAAACCAATGGGCACGCACTACAGACGGCCGCTGGGTACGTCCATCGAATGCTATCTTTACCAACGATGGTACAGCACAGGCCGGTGTGCGTCTGGACTATATCGGTGGACAAACTGCCGACGGAAAGGCTCTGTACCTGAAAATGGGTGGTTTCTTCAATGAGAATATCCAATCAGGTACGCAAATCCCTCTGCCTGCTTATGATAATACACAGCCTCCACAGATTGATTGGGAAGCCTTGGAAAAACTTGGAGAAACATTATAAGGATTTTTATTAAGGAAATATTCATTGAGGATAGTCGTGAGATAGTTGAAAACCCTTCAAGTATTTCACGACTATCTTTATTTACCTGCGAAAAATAGATATGAATGTCATTAAGTTGTTTTTGGAGGGGCATGCAGAACCGAAATATGCCGCTTTTTCAGCTTCACTGTTGAATGATTCCATTCCGGTAATGGGGGTGCGTTTGCCTTGTTTGCGGAAATATGCCCGTGAATTGGTTAAAGATGGTTCCTGGCGAGGCCTTTGGGAAAATGAGAGTGACCGGATTTTTGAGATGGTTTTGTTGAAAGGACTGACTATGGCCATAGCTCCTTTGACTGATGAAGAACGGTGGGAGTTTGTGGACCGTTATGTACCGATGATTACCAATTGGGCACTGTGCGATTCGGTGTGCACGTCACTTCGTTTTGTACGTCGCCAGCCCGAGGAAGCCTGGAAAAGATTACAAAAGTATTGTTCTTCTGATGAGGAATTTGCGCAGCGCTTTGGAATTGTCATGCTATTGGATCATTTCCTGACCGAGGAATATAAGGACCGTACTCTGGCTGTTTTGGCTTCTGTCCGACCGGCAGGGTATTATGCGAGTGTAGCTGTAGCCTGGGCTTTGTCGGTAGCTTTTGTTTCTTTTCCGGAGCAGGTGTATGAAATGCTTCTGAAAGGAGTATTGCAGAAAGATGTCTTACAGATGACACTGCGGAAAATCATAGAATCGCGGCGTGTATCTTCGTTGTGGAAAGAACAGGCCAGAAGCCTAAGGGGTTAGGCTGTTTTTTTCTGTTTCAGCTTCTCCCGGTGTTCTTGAAATAGCGTGACTATATCATGGAACAGGAACAGAACCCAGAACATACAGAAAAAGCATACTCCCTGAATTGCGTTGTCCATGCCTAATGGGGCAAACGGAACAGTGCACACAGAGAATAGCAGACAATATGACAGAAGATTATGTTCCTTGAAAATGGGCCACAAACGCTTTCTGCGTTTACGTGAAACCAGATAGTACAGGCTCAGTAATGTGGCAAAAATAAATACTTTGGTTTCCCACAACTGAGTAAAGGCTGTAGCCGTTTGCGAGGTCAGGACCTGAAAATCACCGAAAGAGGCCCATGACAGATATTCTGACTGGAGCAGGGATAAAGTGGTGCCTATCGCAAAACCGATGACCATAGGCCAGCAGGCCAGACCGAAGAATTTCTTTCTTTGCAGATAGGAAAGAAGCAGAAAACTGAGGCAGAGAGGAATGGTGATTCCATCGTGGGTGTAACTGCAGAAGATGCCCATCAACAGCATGATGAAATAGCCGTATTTGAAGTTTTTTGTTTCAATCCTTTTGTATTGCGAGATGAAAAAGGGGACAATGCACACTGACATTAATTCTATTACAGCCAATTCGTCCCGATAGAAAAACATATGGGATTTCGGACAGAACAAGAGTGTGAAAATGGCTGTACCTATAATACCGGTAAATGTTTTTGCTGTACCCGAAATGCGGCCTACCAGAAAAATAAGTAGGGTCAGAAGCAGAGCGCTGAGTCCGTTGATAAATTCCGGTTGCCAGATATACCCTCCTGGTTTAGGAATAAATGTCAGTAGCAGAAAAATACTGGTAAATATTAAAATATAGGTAAGTATGGTTTTCATGAAAATACTCGGTTCGATCTGGAGCTGATTGTTTAATGCTTGTTTATTTGATTGCAAAAATACGGATTTATTTCTACTTTTGCCCGGTTTATTCCTGTTTAAAAGAAAAAAGATATGCAGAATGTTAGGAAAAAAGTATGCTTTATAGCTGTTTTGTTTTTTGTTTCCTTACAGAGTGTGGTGTGGGGAAGCAATGCGCCATTGCGCCCGGTTTCATTCGAAAACTTGTATATTGATGACTTTTTCTGGTACTTTCAGTTTCGTTCCCAACGGCTCAACACTTTGCCGGTTGTCTGGAATCGGTTGACGGAAAAGGGGCTGTTGACGGGTAAATATTCAGGTCGTGATTTGGAAGACGCTGATTTGTATCAGTTGCTCGAAACCATGTCTTATATTTATGTGGTTGAGCCGGATTCATTGCAATTCGGAAGATTGGACTCTCTGGCAGCCTTGATTCCGGAAAAGATATCCCGTGACACTGATTTTTCCTGGTTGAAACATTCTCGTAAAGGAGCACATCCACATCATTATCAGATGGCTGCCTTTTACAGAGCGGCTTTGGCATATACAAAAATCGGTGGCCAGAGACCGTTATTGCATTGGGCCTTGGAAAATGCGGAAAAGCTATGTGAACAGATTATGGAAAAGCCGGAAAAGATGAATGGTCGTGATTTGCATCCGAATATGGCATTGGTCTTGGGGGATTTTTATGTCTTGACGAAAAACGAAAACTTTTTGCGGACCGCTTCTTTGATGCTCGATAAGATGAAAGACAAAGAATGGGGGCAGGAGTTAGGATATTATTATGCTGCTCAGGCATGGATCAGAGGGTTGGAAGATAATAAGACGGCCGTAAAGGAGAACCATAATTACTGGCTGGATGCGGTAAGCCGTACCATGCGTATTACCGGCGGCTTTTCTGCCCATCCTGAGGCTTTGCCCGAAACTCGTTTTTCTCTGCCCGAAACCATGGCCAATATGGAATGGTGTCTTAGACTGTATGAGGTGACACAGGATACGCGATGCATGGAACTTTATGAACGTGCTTTGTATAACGAGTTACGTGGCGGTATATCATATTATGGAGGATATATTCCACATAATCTTGAGATGGATGAACAGAAAGAACTGGTGCGTGACTCAATTGATCGGGCACCTTTATCGCAGATTATTCCTTTGATAAGAAATCTGGCAGTTCAGCCGGACTATTATTATTCGACACAGAATGATACGGCCATTTATGTAAACCAGTATTTCCGTGGGGAGGTGACTATTAAGACGAAAAATCTGGACCTGAAACTCAGCACCATGAGTTCCATGCCTTGGGTGGGAGGTTTCTATATGGATGTTCTGACAGATCATCCACAGACTCTTACCTTTTATTTGCGTGTGCCTTCATGGATGACAAATGATTGTGTGGAAAGTATGGGGCGTTATCAGTATGTTCCGCAAAGGAATTCGTTACGTCTGTCTGTGAATGGTACTGATTTGCCGATAAAGATAGAAAACGGTTTCTTAAAAGTATCCGGGACATGGAAAAAGAACGACCGGATTATCTTTGATTTCCTTTCTAATGTACGGAAAATCTTGCCGACAAGCAAAACCGCAACAGATACGATGCAGGTAGCTTATCAGCGTGCACCGTTTGTATTTTGTCAGGAAGAACCGGATTCCATTTTGCAGAAGCAAGATAAATATGCAGTATATCTTTCTGAAAGTCTGGCGGCAAAATTTGCATTGGACCTGATGGGAGGCGTACAGACGCTTGAGGGGAAAGCCTATGATTTAAGTGCTGATTCTGTTTCAGAGCGCTTGTTGTTGCTTACTCCTTATTTCTCACGAGGACAGCGTGGCAGTCGTAGTGCTAAAATATGGTATCCTTATTTTACAAAAAGAAAATGACGTGACATTTTGTCAGTGTATAGCTGTTTGGCATGCTTTTCGTATTAATCCAAGTGAATTTATTATTCAATTAAATATAAGAATATAACTAAAAAACAATATTATTATGAGCATTAAACCATTAGCAGACCGCGTTCTGATTGAACCAGCTCCAGCAGAAACAAAGACAGTAGGTGGAATCATTATTCCGGATACAGCAAAAGAAAAACCATTGCAGGGTAAAGTAGTTGCTGTAGGTGCAGGTACCAAAGACGAAGAAATGGTATTGAAAGTGGGTGATGAGGTGTTGTACGGAAAGTATGCCGGCACTGAAATCGAACACGAAGGTAACAAGTATCTGATTATGCGCCAAAGTGATGTGGTTGCAATTCTTGCTTAATATTTATTGTTGAATCATTTTAAACGGAAAAGAAAATGGCTAAAGATATTAAATTCAATATTGAAGCACGCGAGTTGATGAAACAAGGCGTGGATCAGTTGGCAAACGCTGTAAAGGTAACTCTGGGTCCGAAAGGCCGTAACGTAATTATCGAGAAGAAGTTCGGTGCTCCTCACATTACTAAGGATGGTGTGAGCGTGGCTAAGGAAATCGAGTTGTCTGATGCATTTCAGAATGCAGGTGCACAGTTGGTAAAGAGTGTTGCCAGCAAGACTGGTGATGATGCCGGAGATGGTACAACTACTGCAACCGTATTGGCACAGAGCATCGTAAGCGTTGGTTTGAAGAACGTGGCTGCCGGTGCTAACCCAATGGACTTGAAGCGCGGTATTGACAAGGCTGTTGCCAAGGTCGTTGAGAACATCAAGGCTCAGGCTGAGCAGGTTGGTGACGACTACAGCAAGATTGAGCAGGTGGCTACTGTCAGCGCAAACAATGATCCTGAAATCGGTAAGTTGCTGGCTGAGGCTATGAAGAAAGTAAGCAAGGATGGTGTGATTACTATCGAGGAGGCTAAGGGACGTGATACTACTATCGGTGTGGTAGAAGGTATGCAGTTCGACCGCGGTTATCTGTCAGCTTACTTCGTAACAGATACTGAGAAGATGGAATGTGTTATGGAGAATCCATACATTCTGATCTATGATAAGAAGATTTCTAACTTGAAGGATTTCTTGCCTATCTTGGAACCAGCAGTACAGAGCGGACGTCCTCTGTTGGTAATTGCAGAAGATGTTGAGAGCGAAGCTTTGACTACTTTGGTTGTAAACCGTCTGCGTAGCCAGTTGAAGATTTGTGCTGTGAAGGCTCCTGGTTTCGGCGATCGTCGCAAAGCCATGCTGGAAGATATCGCCGTATTAACCGGTGGTGTTGTAATCAGCGAAGAGAAGGGCTTGAAACTGGAACAGGCTACTCTGGAGATGTTGGGATCTTGCGATAAGGTGGTTGTTTCAAAAGACAATACTACTATCGTAAATGGTCACGGTCAGGCTGAACTGATCAAGGATCGTGTGAATGTGATCAAGAACGAAATTGCCAATACAACCAGCGATTACGACAAAGAGAAATTGCAGGAGCGTCTGGCTAAGCTGAGCGGTGGTGTGGCTGTTCTTTACGTAGGTGCACCGAGCGAAGTGGAAATGAAAGAGAAGAAGGATCGTGTAGATGATGCTCTTTGCGCTACTCGTGCTGCTATCGAAGAGGGTATTATCCCTGGTGGTGGTGTTGCTTACATCCGTGCAATCTCTGCTTTGGAAGGACTGGAAGGTGCAAACGCTGATGAGACTACCGGTATCAACATCGTAAAACGTGCCATCGAAGAGCCATTGCGTCAGATCGTTGAGAACGCAGGTCTGGAAGGTTCTGTAGTTGTTGAGAAGGTTCGTCAGGGAGAAAATGACTTCGGTTACAATGCCCGCGAAGACAAGTATGAGAACATGAAGGCAAGCGGTATTATTGATCCGGCTAAGGTTACTCGTGTTGCTTTGGAGAACGCAGCTTCTATCGCAGGTATGTTCCTGACAACAGAATGTGTCATCTGTGAGAAGAAGGAAGACAAACCGGAATTGCCGATGGGTGCTCCTGGAATGGGTGGCATGGGCGGCATGATGTAATGCGCTATCGAACTTTATAACATCATTATAGGAAGAAGTAATTGCTCACTTTGGGCAATTACTTCTTTTTTTATATATTTCGACATTCAATTACTTATATAGAAATAGAAAAAGAGTATGAAAACGGTTTTGTGTATTTTGGCTGGTCTGTTGTTTTCCGGGATTGTTTCGGCACAAAAACAGACTGCTTTTCGGCCGGCCACAGAATGGCCCGATACCGAGGGGAAGCATATCAATGCCCATGGTGGAGGCATCCTGAAAAAGGGTAAAGTATATTATTGGTATGGGGAGAACCGGCCTGATGCCGGAGGGTCCATGGATACGGGAATAGCCGTATATACTTCGCGTGATCTGATGAATTGGGAGAATCGGGGAATCGCCTTGTCGGTATCTTCTGATACGTTGAGTCCGATACAGGCCGGATGTATCATGGAGCGCCCTAAAGTGTTGTATAATAAAAAGACGGGTAAATATGTGATGCTTTTTCATTTGGAGTTGAAAGGGCAGGGCTATGCTGCCGCGCAAGTTGGTTTTGCAGTGGCTGATAAACCCGAAGGGCCGTTCCGGTTCTTACGTGGATTACGTCCGAACGCCGGACTATGGCCTGTCAATTTCTCGCAGAAGGATATAGATGAGGCTTTGTCGCTTGATCCGAGTAAATATGCAAACTGGTGGACACCCGAATGGCGTGATGCGGTTACGAAAGGATTGTTTCTGGCACGTGACCTGAAAGGAGGACAGATGAGTCGCGATATGACGGTCTATGTGGATGATGACGGAACAGCGTATCATCTGTTTTCTTCAGAGGAGAATCTTACTTTGCATTTGGCAGAACTAACCGATGATTATCTGGACTATACCGGAAAGTATATCCGTATAGCTCCCGGAGGACAGAACGAAGCTCCGGCTTTGTTTAAAAGAAATGGAAAGTATTGGCTTATTACCAGTGGCTGTACCGGATGGGCCCCGAATGAAGCCCGTATGTTTGTAGCCGATTCGCTTTGGGGAGAATGGAAACAGTTGCCCACTCCTTTTGTTGGTGAGAATGCTAAAAAGACTTTTAACGGCCAGAGTACTTTTGTTTTACCCTATAAGAATAAAGGATTTATCTTTATGGGTGACATCTGGAATCCGAAGAGTCTGAGTACTTCACGTTATCTGTGGCTTCCGATTCAATTCCAAGAGGATGGAACACCTACTATTCCTTATCGTGAAGAGTGGACCTTGAAGGATCTGATGAAATAAAACACTTTTTTGAACAGAACACCCCGTTTCCCTATATCTTTATCAAAAGAGGGAAACGGGGTGTTCCTTTTAATATTTGCGATGTGAAAGAATTTATTTCACAAGTTCCGAATATAACATACCGTCTTTCAGAGCCTGAACCTTTTCTTCGCCGGCCAGTTTGGTAACGATGGCATAAGCGAATTCAAAGACAGCTGCCGGACCTTTACCTGTGATGAACTGTCCGTCCTGCTCTACCAGTTTGCCGGTGTACTCTGCTCCTTCGAGTTCTTTGTCGAATCCTGGATAGCAGGTAGCTTTCAAGCCTTTGAGTAATCCCATGCGGCCATATACCAATGGAGCGGCGCAAATGGCAGCCAATGGTTCTCCTGCGTCGTAGCGTTTCTGAATGGCCTTGCGCAGTCCGGCATGCTCATACAGATTATAAGCTCCGGGCAGTCCGCCAGGTAATACAAACAAAGACGCATTTTCCAGATCGGCATCTTCAAACAACACATCAGCCTTGATGTGCACGTCGTGTGAACTCTTTACCAGCAGATCTCCTGTTACGGAAACAATCTGAATAGGCAAACCTGCACGGCGAACAATATCTACTACGGCTAAAGCCTCTACTTCCTCAGTTCCTTCTGCAAAAAACAAATAAATAGGATTCATAGTCTATGCTTTTAAAAAATTAACAACATCTTATTTCAAACAGTCCAAATAGCTCTGAATGGTTTGCTTCATACCCAGATATAAGGCATCGCAAACCAAAGCATGGCCGATACTTACTTCGTCTAACCAAGGAATCTGGCGATGAATATATTCCAGATTCTCCAGACTTAAGTCATGTCCGGCATTCAGACCCAAACCGACAGCACGTGCGCATTCTGCGGCCTTGATGAATGGAGCCACTGCTGATTCGGGATTTGTATGATAACCTGTGGCATATGGCTCGGTATACAGCTCTACACGGTCGGCGCCGATCTTGGCGGCATGCTCGATCATTGGCAATTCGGTTCCTACAAATATGGAAGTGCGAATACCTTTTTCTTTAAAGGTACGGACCACATCGGTCAGGAAATCCTGATAGCGTACCGTGTCCCAGCCTGAGTTGGACGTAATCTGCTCCGGAGAATCCGGTACCAAAGTAACCTGAGCCGGGATGACTTCACATACAAGATCGATAAAAGAGTCACAAGGGTATCCTTCGATATTAAACTCTGTGGTGAGTACTGGTTTCAAGTCGCGTACATCCTGATAGCGGATATGGCGCTCGTCGGGACGGGGATGTACCGTGATGCCCTGTGCTCCGAAAGCCTCACAGTCCAAGGCCATTTTTACGACATTTGGATTATCACCCCCGCGAGCATTGCGCAGGGTTGCTATTTTGTTGATATTTACACTCAGTTTTGTCATCAGTGTTGTATTTTTAAGTTGTATCACTTTCCACAAAGTTAGTAAAAAACAGTTATTGTCTTTCATAAACCGGATATTTTTTCAAAGGGGAGATTTCATTTTTTCATTGAAAAAGCAAGTAAGGGCTTCATTCTATGATATATTGAAAAAAATAAGTAATTTTGCTTTTAGGAAGAACCGCAATCATGTGGAACAGAACACAAGAACAAAACAAAAAACATTATGCGGAATATTAGATTTGCAATTTTCGGAAATGTCTATCAGGCAAAGAAATCGGCTTCGTTCGAGCATCTTTTTCATATACTGAAAGGACATTCCGCAGAACTCTATATTGACAAGGACTTTTATCATTATCTGACCAAGGAACTGAAACTGGACATTCAGGCCGATCGTATCATTACTGATGACAACTTCGAGGCCGATATCGTAATCAGTATGGGAGGTGACGGTACATTTCTGGAAGCTGCCCGTCGTGTCGGAAAGAAAGAGATTCCTATTTTGGGAGTCAATATGGGGCGTTTAGGCTTTTTGGCCGATGTGTCTCCCAATGATATAGAGGATGTCGTAGAACACTTGTATAAGGGAGAATATGCGATAGAAGCACGTAGCGTAATAGAAGTGACATTGCCGGATGGCAATCTGAATGTATATCCTTACGCACTCAACGAAGTGGCTGTCTTAAAACACGACAATTCATCCATGATCAGCATAGATGTACGTATCAACGGAGAACACCTTACTACATATCAGGCAGACGGATTGATTATCAGTACTCCTACCGGATCTACCGGTTATGCTCTTAGTGTGGGAGGACCGATTATTGTTCCTCAGGCTGGTATCTTCAGCATCACTCCTGTAGCTCCGCATAGCCTGAACATGCGCCCTCTGGCTTTACGTGACAATGCGGTCATCGAATTGTCGGTAGAGAGTCGGAGCCACAACTTTCTGGTTGCCATTGACGGACGGAGTGAATCCTGTCCGGTATCCACCCGCCTGATCATTCGTAAGGCACCTTATCAGGTAAGAGTTTTCCAACGTCAGAATCATTCATTTTTCAATACCCTGCGCAATAAACTGATGTGGGGAGCTGATCCGCGCTCATAAATTCTATGGGAGACTTCAAGATATCATATAAAACATGGGCTTTGTTGAAATGGCTTTGGCATACTGCCAGAAGCTATCGCATGCAGGCCGGTATCAATGCCTTTCTGGGGTGTGGCAGTGTTTTTCTGGATTTTGCTTTTATCTGGGCTACCAAAATGGCTATTGATATTGCTACTCAGAAACAAACCGGTAGTCTGACTACTGCTGCGTATTTTCTGATAGGTATCATGCTGTTGCAGATTTTAGTCGGGTTTACCAATCGATGGGTGAAGGCTATCTTAGGTGTACGGGCACAAAATAAAATGCAGCAGCATATTTTCGGACAATTGCTGAATAGTGATTGGGTTAGTCTGGAGCAGAAGCATACAGGCGACATGTTAAACCGGTTGGAACGAGATGTTACCGATGTGGTAAGTGTCATCACGGAAACTCTGCCCAGTATGTTGGCCGTATGCGTACGTCTGGTTGGCGCCTTCTTGTTTCTTTATTCCATGGATTCATTTCTGGCGTGTGCTGTAATTTTGATCCTTCCGTTTTTTATCTTATTGAGTAAAGTCTATGTGCGGAAGATGAGAGGGCTTACCCGTGGCATCCGCAATACGGACAGTCTGATACAGAGTGTGCTTCAGGAAACCCTGCAGCATAAAATGGTGATTAAGACATTGGAGCAGACAGGCTTTATGGCCAAACGGTTGGATCTTATCCAGCAGTCGCTTCGACAGCAGGTCAAGCAACGTACTGTTTTCTCTTCCTTTTCCGCAACTATGCTGAACATTGGTTTTGGGTCCTGTTATCTGATTGCCTTTCTTTGGGGAAGCAGTCGTCTGATGGACGGCAGTATTACTTACGGAGTCATGATGGCTTTTATTCAGTTGGTTGGCCAGATTCAGAGTCCTTTTCGGGATATGACGCGCTTCATTCCTGTCCTTATCGGTTCGCTTACAGCAACAGAGCGTCTGATGGAACTGGAAGCTTTGCCAAAAGAAGAGCAGGGAGAAGGCATTCATCTTGACGGGTCTTTGGGTATCCGTGCCGAACAAATTCGCTTTGCTTATCCTGGTGGACATAGAACTATCTTGACAGATTTTTCTTATGATTTTCTGCCGGGAAGCAGCACAGCCATATTAGGAGAAACCGGGGCAGGAAAAACTACGCTTATTCGCCTTGTTTTAGGTTTGGTTCGACCGGAGAGCGGTACTATCTCTATATATAATAAGGAAAGAGCCGTGGAGTGCAGTCCGCTTACCCGTTGTAATATTGTTTATGTTCCGCAAGGAAATACGCTTTTCAGTGGTACTATACGCGACAATTTGTTGCTAGGCAATCCGCATGCTGATGAAAGAGAAATGAAAGAGGTACTGCATACAGCTTGTGCTGATTTTGTGTTTGAACTGCCCGATGGTTTGAATACCCGTTGTCATGAAATGGGAGGAGGTCTCAGTGAAGGGCAGGCCCAGCGAATTGCTATAGCCAGAGCCTTGTTAAGAAAAGGAAGTATTCTTCTGTTAGATGAAGCGACTTCGGCTCTTGACGCTGTAACGGAAAAGCAATTATTACAGAATCTACAGGAACAAGCAAAAGATAAGACTCTTCTCTTTATCACTCACCGTGCGGAGGTCTTGTCGCATTGTTCACAAGTGCTTCATTTGAAACGAAACTTATAAACTATTAATATTTACGTCTTCGATTATACTTCTTCTGTTTTTCTCAGTTGTATAATCGAAGACGTTTTTTTATTGGATTTTTAAGGAAATATGTCGTTTTTATGACAAAAGGACATTTGCCTCTTCTTTAGTTTGATTTCTCTTGCCGTTTTGGATGGCTGAATACAAATCTTCACAAACATGTTATAAAAATGTAATAACCTGCTTCTACATTTGCATCGCAATTAGGATAACAATAAAATCAACAGGTTATGAATCATTTTACAAAAGCTTTTTTAATTAGTACTATTTTATTAGGCAGTCAGCAAGCTTTTGCTGATGCAGTTACCGAACCGGTAGCAGCTGAAAACAAAACCGTAGTCAGAGGACGTGTTTTGGATGCAGATAATCAGGCTTTGCCTGGTGCTTATATCCGTTTTGAAGACGGAAGCTGTACGGTCAGTGATGTTAATGGATATTATATCATGCCTAATGTAAAACCAGGAAAGCATAATGTAAAGGTGAGTTATGTGGGCTTCTCTCCGATGAACTTTACCATTACTGTATCCCAAAACAAGACTTTAGTCAAGAATATTACGTTGAAGGATAATGCTTCTTTAAAAGAGCTTACTGTATTGGGCGCTTTTTCTGATCAGCAGAGAGCACTGAATATGCAGAAGAACAATCTGAATATTACCAATATCGTATCAGCCGATCAGGTTGGTAAATTCCCGGATTCAAATATTGGTGATGCCTTGAAACGTATCAACGGATTGAGTGTACAGTATGACCAGGGCGAGGCACGTTTCGGACAGATTCGTGGTACTTCTCCGGATTTGAGCAGCGTGACTGTAAACGGAAACCGTTTGCCTTCTGCCGAATCTGATGCCCGTAATGTACAGTTGGATTTGATTCCGGCAGATATGATCCAGACGATTGAAGTAAGTAAGGTGGTTACTCCGGATATGGATGGAGATGCCATTGGTGGTAGTGTGAATCTGGTAACCAAAAATACTCCTTCAAAACGCATTACCAACTTTACTTTTGGAACAGGAGGCAGCTTTATCAGTGGTAAGCCTAACTGGAATCTGGGCGCAACTTACGGTGACCGTTTCTTGAACAACAAACTTGGTCTCTTGCTTTCTGCTTCTTACCAATATAATCCGATCGGTTCAGACAACACAGAGTTTGAATATGATGAGGATGAAGGCAAGGTCTTCCTGACAGACGCTGAAATTCGTCAGTATTATGTAACCCGTCAGAGACAGAGCTATTCTCTGGCTTTGGACTATGATTTCAATGCCAATCACAAGGTTTTCTTCAAGAGCATCTATAACCGTCGTCACGACTGGGAGAACCGTTACAAGCGTTCATTCGAGGATCTGGCCGACGGAGAAGGTGAAATGAAGACCGTGATGGAAACCAAAGGTGGTACTCCAGACAACAAAAACGCCCGTCTGGAATTGCAGCAGACAATGGACTTCACTTTGGGAGGTAACCATCAGTTTGGTCGCTTGAAGTCAGATTGGTCTGTAGCTTACTCAAGAGCTTCTGAAAGCCGTCCAAATGAGCGTTATATCGGTATGGAACTGAAAGACCAGACCTTTACCGTGAATCAAGATGATATCAGAAAACCATATATCACAACTCTTCCAAGCATCATGGAGGCTGAGTTGGACGAGATTACAGAAAGTAATCAGGAGATTTACGAAAATGACATCAAAGCGAAACTGGACTTTGATCTCCCTATCTTGAACGGAACTTTCCAGAATAAATTCAAATTCGGTGGTAAGTTTACTAAAAAGGATAAGAAGAATGATGTCGATTTCTATGAATACAGTCCGGTAGATGAGGACAAGTTCATGGCAGACGTACAGAAAAACTTTGTAGACCAAACCCGTGACGGATTCATGGCCGGCGACCAGTATAAGGCTGGTGAGTTCGTAAGCAATACTTATCTGGGCAGCTTGGATCTGAACAACAGCAGTCTTTTCGAAAAGAAAGAAGTGAAGGAAGAGGAAGCTGAGAACTACAATGCAACCGAACAGGTTGGTGCAGCCTATATCCGTTTCGACCAGCAGCTGGGTAAAAATTTGCAGATGATGGCCGGTTTGCGTATGGAGCACACTAAAGTAGAATACCAGGGTTATGAATATACATATTGGGAAGAAGGCGATGACGAATTTGAAAGCCTGACCCAAACCGCTCCGGCAGGAAAGAGTTACATCAACTGGTTGCCAAGTTTCCTGTTGAAGTATGAACCGGCTCAGGATTTGAAGATCCGTGCTTCTTATACCAAGACTCTGGCCCGTCCTAAATACATTTCTCTGGTACCGAATCTTATTATCGACCGCAGCAAGAATGAAATGGAAATGGGTAACCCGAATCTGAATCCTGCCACTTCACACAACTTTGACTTGAGTTTTGACTACTATTTCAAGTCTATCGGTTTGGCCAGTGTGGGAGTTTTCTATAAGAAAATCAATGATTTCATTGTAGATCAGGTTGTAGAGGACTATAGCTTTAACGGAAACGTCTATGACGAGATGAAGCAGTCAAAGAATGCCGGTAATGCCGATTTGCTGGGTGTTGAGGTTGCTTTGCAGCGTGACTTCGGATTCATTTCTCCAAAACTGAAGTGCCTTGGTTTCTACGGAACCTATACTTACACACATACCAAAGTGAACAACTTCAACTTCGAAGGACGTGAGAATGAGAAAGACCTGCCGATGCCGGGTTCACCAGAGCATACCGCCAATGCTTCTCTGTACTACGACAACAAGGGAGTGAACATCCGCTTGTCATACAACTTCACTTCAGAGTTTATTGATGAAATGGGGTCATGTGCGGCTTTGGACCGTTACTACGATCGTGTAAGCTATCTCGATTTGAATGCAAGCTACACTTTGAACAAGAAATTCAAGACTACTTTCTTTGCCGAGGCAACAAACCTGTTGAACCAGCCATTGCGCTATTACTGCGGCGACAAGGATCGCACCATGCAGGTTGAGTACTATGGTCCAAGAATCAATGCAGGTGTAAAATTCAATTTCTAATCAAACATTATTCAAAGATTTATGAAAAAACTGTTTATTGCACTGGGATTACTGGTCAGCCTGACCCTCTCAGCACAGACAAACCGCTGGGACAGTCTGAAAAATGAAATAAACTTCTTCATGGCCAATGACCTGGGACGCAACGGATACTACGAACAAAAACCAATAGCACGCCTGATGGGAGAAATGGCTGAAGCCATCGGACCGGAAGCTGTGCTGGCTGCCGGAGATGTACACCATTTCGATGGTGTGGCCTCTACTCAGGATCCCCTTTGGATCAGTAATTACGAATCTATTTACGATCATCCGGAACTGATGATCAGCTGGCTGCCTATTTTAGGTAACCACGAGTATCGGGGAAATACTCAGGCCGTGATTGACTATTCTAAGGTAAGCCGTCGCTGGGAAATGCCGGCACGCTATTATACCAAAGTCTTCAATGAGGATGGAACGACCGTTCGTTTTGTTTTCATCGATACCACTCCGTTGATTGATAAATATCGTAGTGAATCGGACAAATATGCGGACGCCTGCAAGCAGGATATCGATGCTCAACTGAAATGGTTGGACCAGACTTTGAAAGAGGCTAAAGAAAACTGGGTCATCGTTGTAGGCCATCATCCTATTTTTGCCGAAACTCCGAAAGAGGAGAGTGAAAGACAGGATATGCAGAAACGGGTGAACGGTATTCTGGAAAAATATCCGGTAGATATGTATGTTTGCGGTCATATCCACAATTTTCAGCACCTCAAACCTCAAGGTTCCAAAATTGACTATGTAGTCAACTCTTCTGCTTCACTGGCCAGAAAGGTAAACCCGATCAAAGGTACCGTGTATTGCAGTCCGAAAGAAGGTTTCAGTGTGTTCGGTATGAATCAGAAGGAACTTAAAATGTATTTTATTGATAAAGACGGTAATGTTCTTCATACCATTACAAGAACTAAGTAACCATTCTTTTATTCTATAAAATTTCTGATGACCTCTCCCCAGAAAGTCCTAAAAGGCTTTCTTGGGGAGAGGTTTTAGTTTGGGCTTTTCTATGTTATTCATAAAAAATCCCTGTTTTGTTTCATCCAGAACAAAACAGGGATTCCGTCTTTTTAAAATATCTGTCAATGTTGGTCTGCCGGATATGTTACTCCCCATTCCTTGCGCAGATTGTCCAACAGTTCCATGATACGCAAGGTTTCTGCATGAGGCATGTCTTCCGGTTCTACCGCTCCTTTACGGATAGTCTCGATAGCTGCACGCACTTCATATTCATAACCGGTAATCTGTGGTGGACAAGTATAAACTCCGGTCTGTTGATGGTTGGCATCATATACCGTCACGGTTTGCGGATTGTTGATATTGTCAATAACCAGATAGCCTTTATCACCCGACACAACTCCCATACGGTCATTGGCACAACGGGCTGTAGTCTGCATCACGGCCATCTCTCCTTCAGGGTAGATGAATGTCATGCTGTTCTGCAAATCCACTCCCAGTTCATTTTTACTGCAGCAGGACAGGATACGTTCCGGCGCATTTCCAAAGAGCATAAAAGCAAGATTGATGGGATAAACACCCAGATCGAGCAAGGCACCTCCACACAATTCCGGCTTACGGATACGCTCCTTATCTTCTATCGGATATCCCAAGTTTGCAGTCAACATATACGGACGACCGATCAGCTCGCCGGAATGCACCATCCGGACAATCTCTTTGGAAAAAGGCATATAGCGAGTCCAAATTGCTTCACCGAGAAAAACTTTGCGTTCACGGGCCAAGGCTACCAGCTCTTCAGCTTGCGCCTTATTGGCTGTAAATGTCTTTTCGCACAGTACTGCTTTGTCATGCAACAGACACGAACGTACCTGTTCATAATGATGTGAGTGTGGGGTAGCAATATATATCAAATCCACATCCGGATCCTGCATCAGTTCCTCATAAGAGCCATAAGCCTTTTCCACATTCCATTTATTCTGAAATTCCTGAGCTTTCTCCAGACTGCGCGAGGCAATGGCATAAAGATGAGCGTCCGGCATACGGCGCACCGTCTCGGCCATCAGGGCTGCGATATGACCGGCACCGATGATACCGACCCGAAATAATTGTTCCATATACTTACTCTTTTCTAAATGTATTATTAACTGATCCTGAAAACTGTGTTATTTATTTTGCCTTTACCGGCAATAGTAACTGATAATCGGCTACATCAAGCCATGTGCCAAACTTCTGGCCCACTTCCCGGAAACGGGATACCGGAACAAAGCCCAATTTCTCATGTAAATGTTCACTGGCTGTATTCGGGCAGGTGATGCAGGCTATCAGTGCATGTACTCCTTGTGCTTCGGCATCGGTTATCAGTTGTTTCATCAGCTGTAATCCGATTCCCCGTCCTTTTTCATCAGGATGCACGTAAACGGTGGTTTCTCGCGTTCCGGCATATGCTTCTTTTTCTTTCCAGCGATGCGCATAGCAGAATCCCACAACCCGTCCGTCGTCTTCGCATGTCCAGGCGATTCCTTCCTCACAGATATCTCTCATTTTCCGGGCATAAGCCTCCGCATCCGGTATCTGCACATCAAAGGTAATTGTGGTATGCTCTATGTAATGGGCATAAATCTGCCGCATCGGTTCCCAGTCGGCAGGTATCATTCTTCGTATCATCATAACTCTTTTTTATCTTAAGCCTTTACTTTCAAAAAGAAGCGTCGGTATTCCGTTTCAAAATTAGGTGTAAAGACTCCCTGCTCTAACTGTGCGGTTATATCCTCCAGTTTCCAGAATGCTCCGCCGTCGGTTTCTCCGCTTGGTGCAATCGGACCGGTACAAGTACACCGGTAAGTAAAGACCAGCTCTTTTTCCACGTCTGACTCGTAGACATAAGTTTCCAAAAGTTCCGGTTCAAAGTCTTTCAGTTCGAGTTCCTCGGCAGCTTCGCGCTTCAGAGCCATTTCGGCATTCTCGCCCAAATCTACATGTCCGCCCACGGCAGTATCCCATTTGCCCGGCTGTATGGTTTTCCATTCCGGGCGTTTTTGCAGATAAAGTTCTCCGGCCTCATTGAATACATGCAGATGCACTACCGGGTGCAGTGGTTTGCTGCCGTCGTGGCATTCTTTGCGGGTAGCCGCTCCGATGAGCAGACCGTTTTCGTCTACCAAAGGCAGCATTTCTGTATCGTCGTCTTTCTTTGTCTGTATCATCATGTTCAAACTTTATTTAGGGAATCAGCAGAGAACTGTCACCATAACTTAGGAAGCGGAAGTCGTGTTCCAGAGCATAGTCATAAATCTTGTGCCAGTCGCCATGTACGAAGGCGGATACCAGAAGCAGCAGAGTGCTTTGCGGCTGATGGAAATTGGTGACCATCATTCGTACCACATGGTAAGTATAGCCTGGGGCAATGATAATCTGTGTGCTGGTGTGCAGAGCGTTCAGTTCGTTACGTTCCAGATAGTTCAGAATGTTCTGCAAGGCCTCTACCGTGGTCAAGGCTTCCGGACGCCCGTCGGGCTCGCTGCCCTGTGGACGGGTCTGTTCGGCATATTCATAAGGAGTCCACTGCTGCACATGCAGTTCCTCTTCCGAAGCATTGGGATGAGCCGCCAAATATACTCCGATGTAATACAAGCTTTCCAGCGTACGTACAGAAGTCGTTCCCACAGCGATGCAAGCTCCTCCGTGCGCAATCAGTTTCTCGATGGTCCGTTTGTTTACACAGATATACTCCGTGTGCATTTCGTGTCCTTCGATTTCCTCGCTTTTTACGGGTTTGAATGTGCCGGCACCAACATGCAAGGTCACTTCCTCACGGTCAATGCCATGACGGTCCAACGCTTCGAGCACCCGTTCCGTGAAGTGCAGACCGGCAGTCGGTGCAGCCACACTTCCCTTGATTTTGGAATAAACGGTCTGATAGGTTTCCTTGTCTCTTTCCTGAGTTTCCCGGTTCAAGTACGGCGGAATCGGCAGTTCGCCCACAGCGTCCAAAATCTCTGCCCAGGTCACTTCATCACTGTTCCATACGAAGTCCACCTGATGGCTGTTGCCGTGCATCTCCCCGCGAGTCACGGTGAGTTCGATTTCCTGTCCGCGCACGGTAACGGTCCGCTTCAACGCACCGCTTTTCCATTTCTTCAGGTTGCCGATCATGCAATACCAACTGCAGCTGTGGGTCTGCTGAAACATCAGCACATAGTCGTGCGGCACAGCCGGC
>CAJMQV010000025.1 GCA_905215575.1 uncultured bacterium
AGTGATATAATGCTGCTCTACAGTCCGTCCTACGACGATAAGGGTTGTTTTCATTCAAGTGCAAACTCTTGTTTATTGCACAAAAATAAGAAAAAAATATTGTTTTTAGCATTAAATACTTACCTTTGCGTATCGATAATACTTGTGATTATGAAAAAACGGGTACTTTTATGGATGGCCGGACTCGTATTCGCTGTAACTTCGCTCTTCGCACAGGACATACCGGTGGGCGTGGTCGTTGCGTTTAAGAAAGGAAACTCCCAAGAGCTGAACAGGTATTTGGGAGAGAAGGTGAATCTGGTGATTCAGAATCGCTCGGAGAGTGTAGACAGGCAGGCAGCTGAAGGAACACTTGCCGCTTTTTTCAGTAGCAATAAGGTCAGTGGTTTTAATGTAAACCATGAAGGTAAGCGGGATGAATCGAGTTTTATTATCGGTACCCTGACCACTGCCAACGGCAATTTCCGGATAAACTGCTTCTTCCGCAGAGTACAGAACAAATATTTAATAAATCAAATAAGAATAGATAAAACCAATGAATGAGTTAATAGACAGACTGATCGATCTGGCCTTTGCCGAAGACATAGGTGATGGCGACCACACAACACTTTCCTGTATTCCCGCCACTGCAATGGGAAAATCGAAACTTTTAATCAAAGAAGCAGGCGTGTTGGCCGGCATCGAAATTGCCAAAGAAATATTCCACCGTTTCGACCCGACGATGAAAGTCGAGGTATTTATTAACGATGGTGCCGAAGTGAAACCGGGTGATGTGGCAATGATTGTGGAAGGTAAGATTCAGTCTCTGCTCCAGACAGAACGTCTGATGCTGAACGTGATGCAGCGCATGAGCGGTATTGCCACTATGACACGCAAATACGTGAAGCAGTTGGAAGGCACGAAAACACGTGTGCTGGATACCCGCAAGACTACTCCCGGACTCCGTATGCTTGAAAAAGCGGCGGTAAAGATTGGCGGCGGCGTGAATCACCGTATCGGACTTTTCGATATGATTCTCCTGAAAGACAATCATGTGGACTTTGCCGGTGGCATTGATAAAGCTATCAACCGTGCCAAGGAGTATTGCAAGGAGAAAGGAAAAGATCTCAAGATCGAAATCGAGGTGCGCAACTTCGATGAACTCCGGCAAGTATTGAGCATCGGCGGAGTAGACCGCATCATGCTCGATAACTTTACTCCCGAAAATACAAAGAAGGCTGTTGAGATGATCGGCGGAAAGTATGAAACCGAATCGTCGGGCGGCATCACGTTCGATACGCTTCGCGACTATGCCGAGTGTGGTGTAGACTTTATTTCAGTTGGTGCCCTTACCCATTCGGTGAAAGGACTCGATATGAGTTTCAAGGCATGCTGATTTCCAAACGATGAATGATCTTTAACAAGTAATGATGAACGGTGGACAAATTGTGCGTTGAGGCTGCAAGTTGTTCATCGTTTATTGTTTGAAAAAAACACTTCATCGCAAATCACATTCATCGTTCACGGTCGATCGTTTGAGGACCTTGATCGTTAAAACGATTATTTTAACTTCTTTTTTCATTTTCGTTTGCAGCATTCGCTGCATCCTTGCGTCTAATAGACAAACGACGCAGACATACGTTCGATTTTAAAAAGGCAATTGACATTGGAAAACGAGATAGAACTGATAAAGGGCTGTCGGGCAGGAAAGGATTCGGCTCGGAAGGAACTTTATACCCTATACTCGAGGCAAATGCTGGCGGTATGTTTCCGCTATACGGGCGATATGGAAGCGGCGCACGATGTACTGCATGACGGTTTCATCAAAATATTCACCAACTTTTCGTTTCGTGGCGAGGCTTCGCTCGGAACGTGGGTGACCCGGGTGATGGTGACTCAGGCACTGGATTACCTGCGAAGGCAAAAGCGGGTTAGTCAGTTGGAGGTACACGAGGAACAGCTACCTGACATCCCCGACCTTCCGGAAGGAGGGGAGGCAGGGCGAATTTCCGAAGAACAGTTGATGAAGTTCGTCGCAGATCTGCCCGATGGGTGCCGGACGGTTTTCAACCTTTATGTGTTTGAAGAGAAGTCGCACAAAGAGATAGCCGATATGCTGGGTATCAAAGAGCATTCATCCACTTCGCAGTTGCACCGGGCCAAGTTTTTATTAGCAAAAAGGATTAAAGAATATAGAAACCATGAAGAAAGAAAATGATGAAATAACCGATCTGTTCCGTTCCCGTCTGGGAAATGCCGAAATGACCGTGCGGGACGGTTTCTGGGAAGAACTGAATTCTGAGATGATGGTGCGCAGCCATCACCGGAAAGTAGTTTTCTTTCGTGTAGCGGCAGCAGCTTCCGTACTGCTGGTATTGGCTGCTTCGTCGGCTGCTTTCTGGTTCTTCTCTCCGAAAGCGGAGATAGAAGAAGCTTTTACCCAAGTGGCGGTTGTCAGCGGAAATACAACACATCTGGATGGAGACGTGGTGAAACAGGATTTTACCCCTATGCGCTCCGAACCGTTTTTGGGTAAACCGGCTCCCAAGCGTTCCGGTGTTTTGGCACAATCATCGGGAGAGGAAGATGATTCGGTATCGGTTACGGTCTCCATGTCATTCAGTTTCTCTTCTACGACTACACGCAGGAGACAAAATAATCATCCGGACAAAAGTTATTGGCAAGCTGGTGGAGAAGGTGGGGCTTTGGTAAGTTCTGCTGATGGACCCCGGCCGGACGATCACACAGTTGTGGCGGACAAATCGAGGACATGGGCTGTGAAAGCTGCTGTGGGTACCGCTTTGCCTGCCGCTAACGGTAAGTACAAGATGCCCGTAACTGCCGGACTGACGGTAGAGAAAAAAATAAATAAACATTTAGCTGTCGAAACCGGTTTATTGTATTCAAACCTGCGTGCCGAACAGAATCTGCATTATCTGGGAATTCCCGTAAAACTGAATGTGACGCTGGCGGAAACTCCCAAATTTGATCTATATGCTTCGGTAGGCGGAGTTGCAGATAAGTGCATAGCGGGAGCGCCGGATAACAGTTTTAAGAATGAACCTGTGCAGCTGGCTCTGACTGCGGGCGTAGGAATGAATTATAAGATTAATGATAAACTGGCTTTATTTGCCGAACCGGGAGTAACGCACCATTTCAAGACAGACTCCAAACTGGAAACAGTACGTTCGGCGAGGCCTACGAATTTTAACCTGATTTGCGGTCTGCGTATGACCTATTAACCATTTAGTACGGATGTTATGAAAAAAACATTTTTAATGCTGCTCACACTTGTTCTGTCATTGCTTACTTGCGTAAGTTGCAGCGAAGAGACATTAGATTACAACAACCCCGATGTAGACCTTTTCGTAAGGCAACTCAAAGCGGGAAATTATAATACCAAGAGTCCGAAGGGCTTTGTAGAAGTACCTAAATTTACGGAGAAGGATATTCCGACATTGCTCAATTATGCCGAAGATCTGACTTTGATCACTTCTTTTCCGCTTCCGCCGGTGTCTGCTTATTATAGTGGCAAGGTCCGCTTGGGTGAATGTATGTTGTGGATTGTGGAAACCATCCGGTTAGGTCATTATGCTTCGTTTGGCTGCAAAATGGTGAGAGCCAATGCCGAGAACTATGAAGGTATCTATTTCCTGACTGATGAAGAGTTGCTCGATGCTGCTGCCCGATACCGTCGCTGGTGGGAAAACAGACAGTATCCTCGTACGGCATGGACCATCGACGCATGCTTTGACGAGCCCCTTTGCGGAAGCGGATACCGTTGGTGGTAAAAAATTAAATCAGATGAAACGTATTGTCTTTCTGATGCTGTCTTTAGGGATGGCAGTGACCCTTCATGCCCAATGGACCGCGAAAGATTCGGTGAATCTGCAGCGCATCCTGAATGGCAAAGAGGATATTAAGCTGAATATGGATGCTGTGAAACAGATTGATTTCAACAGTTCGCCGACTGTTCCTAAAATGTCGAAGGAACGGCCCGGTCTGAGATTGGATGAAACGCTTCCGCAGGTACTTGAAAAGAAGAAGGTGGTGCTGACCCTCCGTCCCTATACGGCCAATACCAAATATAATTGGGATCCTATTTATCAAAAGAAGATTCGGGTAGATGCCGATACATGGAGGGGAGATCCGTTTGTCGAGTTGTATCAGACGGTTCCTTCCAACTGGGCTAAGAATGTATATGATAAAGGTATACGCAGTTCATACGAAGAGATACGTTCCAGTGGATTGAGGCATAATCTGTTTGGCGAACGTGCCAATGGAATGATGGTGCCTACGCAGAGCATGGTACATACCTCTGCCATGAAACTTGGAAAAAGCGGCGTGACCGTGAATGGAGGTACGATTGGCGGACTTGATTTAATGACCATTTTTACAAAGGACTTCTGGGACAAGAAGGGACGCAACCGGAGATCGCGCACGTTGGAGGTGCTGAAGGCTTATGGCGATTCAACAACAGTGCTGCTTCCTGAACCGATTGTGCACTGAATTTGTTAAAAGATAAACAAAGGTATCCTTGTTCCTTTTTCAAAAAACGATATAACTATGAACAGAATTTCTTCTCTTTTCGGTATTCAGTATCCCATTATTCAGGGAGGTATGGTGTGGTGTAGCGGCTGGAAGCTTGCTTCGGCTGTCAGTAATGCCGGTGGTCTGGGACTGATAGGCTCCGGTTCGATGTATCCCGACGTTTTGCGTGAACATATTCGTAAATGCCGGGCGGCTACCGACAAACCTTTCGGGGTAAATATTCCGTTGATGTACCCACAGATAGAGGAAATCATGAACATCGTGGTGGAGGAAGGCGTCAAAATCGTATTTACCTCCGCCGGAAATCCGAAAACGTGGACCGGATGGTTGAAAGAGCGCGGCATCACAGTGGCACATGTCGTTTCTTCCTCCAAATTTGCCATGAAATGTGAAGAGGCGGGAGTCGATGCCATAGTGGCTGAAGGATTTGAAGCCGGCGGACATAACGGGCGGGAAGAGACTACAACTCTTTGCCTGATTCCGGCAGTGCGTGAAGCCACCACTTTACCTTTGATTGCAGCCGGAGGCATTGGTACGGGAGAGGCGATTTTTGCCCTGATGGCGTTGGGAGCCGAAGGAGTTCAGATGGGCACCCGTTTTGCTTTGACGGATGAAAGTTCGGCAAGCGACATTTTTAAAGAGTATTGCTTGCGGCTGAACGAAGGCGATACCAAATTATTGCTCAAAAAACTCGCACCGACCCGGCTTGTGACCAATTCGTTTCGTGATAGGGTAGAGGCCGCTGAAGGACGGGGGGCTTCTGCCGAGGAACTTCGTGAACTGTTGGGTAGAGGTCGTGCCAAGAAAGGAATCTTTGAAGGAGACCTGGAGGAAGGAGAACTCGAGATAGGACAGGTTGCTGCCCTGTTCCGCCGTAGACAAAGTGTGGACGAAGTGATGAAAGAACTTTTAGAAGGATACCGGAGGGCTTCGGACAAGATACGTTCTGCCGGGTTATAAACAGTGCCGGGAGAAGCACTGCGGATTTCACCACGGGGTAATCACAGGGTAGAATAATGACGCTTAACCCTCTGTTACTCCGTGGTGAAACTCTTTTATTCTAAGTTCAATTGCTCGTATTTCAGGCCGAATACATCGGCTATCGCTCGATATACCACTTTCCCTTCTACCACATTCAGACCTAAAGCCAGCGCCGGATCTTCCTTGCATGCCTTTCTCCATCCTTTGTTTGCCAATGCTATGACATAGGGCAGAGTGGCGTTGGTCAATGCCAATGTAGAGGTGTAAGGCACTGCCCCCGGAATATTGGCTACAGCATAATGTACGATTCCATCGACTACATACGTCGGTTCACTATGAGTTGTGGGATGCGAAGTCTCGAAACATCCTCCCTGGTCGATGGCTACATCTACCAATACCGTACCCGGTTGCATCATTTTCAGCATATCACGGGTGATCAGGTGCGGAGCCTTGTCTCCCGGAATCAGTACCGAACCTACTACAAGATCCACGTCCGGCAACTCTTTTTTCAGCCTCACTTCCGAGGCGTATAGTGTTTTTACATTTTTCGGTAACGTCTCGCTCAGGTAGCGAAGACGGCTCAGGTTGATGTCTGCAATTGTGACATCGGCTCCCAATCCGGCTGCCATCTGGGCCGCATTACTACCTACGATCCCTCCACCCAGGATTAACACTTTTGCCGGCTTTACCCCCGGTACACCACCCGGCAAAATGCCTTTTCCACCTTGTGGCTTTTCCAGAAAACGGGCACCTTCCTGTATGGCCATGCGTCCTGCTACTTCACTCATAGGTATCAGCAGCGGGAGAGAATGGTCGGCTTTTTCCACTGTTTCGTAAGCCAGGCAGACCGAGCCGTTCTCTATCATGGCAAGAGTCAACTCTCTATCGGAAGCGAAATGGAAATAAGTGAACAACAACTGTCCTTTGCGGATCAGTCTGTACTCCGGTGCGATAGGTTCTTTTACTTTTACTATCATCTGGGCCATAGCGTATGTCTCTTCCATAGTGGGCAGTATTTGTGCTCCTACGGCTGTATATGCCTCGTCCTGAAAACCACTGTTCTCTCCTGCGGTGTGCTGTATGTATACAGTATGCCCGCGTTTCACTAACTCGGCGACTCCCGAGGGCGTCATGCCCACACGGTTCTCGTTGTTCTTAATCTCCTTAGGTACTCCGATAATCATAACGTTACTCTATTAAGGGTTAAACATGGCACAATGTAGGAAAATTCTGCTTACGTTGTTATCCATGTAGGGATGTTTTACAGCAGAATGATAGTAGGGTGGCGGATAGGAATAAAATCCACCCTTCTGTTTTCTAATATGGCAGGAATGATGTATTTTTGCAAAGATTCCATTTTTAAGCAAACTACATGAAACAGTATATAGTTGCCTTGATGCTTGCCTGCAGCATTCAGGGACATTCACAAGATGTGAAGCAGGCTACTTTTGTTTCTCCATTTGACTTTACACTGACTCTGAGCGGCAACTTCGGAGAAATCCGGGCTAACCATTTTCATGGAGGGCTCGATTTCAAGACTCAGGGTGTCATTGGCAAACCGGTACGTGCGCTCGCCGACGGATATATTTCCCGTATTCGCGTCACCAATGGGTCGGGACATGTACTCGATGTGGTGTATAACAACGGTTATACGACAATCAACCGACACTTGAGCGGTTTCATGCCCGATATTGCCCGGAGAGTGGAGAAACTGCAATATGAAAAAGAAGATTGGGAAGTCGAGATTGTTCCCGAGCCGGGTGAATATCCGGTGAAGGCCGGGCAGCAAATAGCCTGGAGCGGTAATACCGGTTATTCATTCGGTCCGCATCTGCATCTGGAGCTTCATCGCACGGCTGACGGAGCCTTGCTGAATCCCATGCCGTATTTCAAACATCTGGTGCGTGACAACATGGCACCCCGGGTGCATGGCATCCGAATTTATCCCAAACCCGGAGAGGGAGTGGTGAGCGGTTCGCTGAATCCGGTTTCTTTTGCTCCCGGCACTGCTCCGCGTACGTTTCAGGCTTGGGGCAAAATCGGTTTTGCTTATTGGGCGGACGATTATATGACCGGAACGAATAATAAATTTGGAATTTATAAGGTCAGTCTTCGGGTGGATGGAAAGGAAGTTTATGCTTCGCAATTGGATTCTCTGATGCCGACCGATCATCGCAAGATTAATTCCTGGGGCGATTATGAATGGTATATGCGTCGCCGTACCTGGTATCTGAAGGGGTTTGCCGATCCGGGTAATGATTTGGCCTTGCTTCAGGTAGGAGAGGAGCGTGGATGGGTGACCATTGACAGTGTGCGGACTTATGAAGTGGAGTATCGTCTGACGGATGAGTTCGGTAATACGACCACAACCCGTTTCCGGATTCAGGGCACCCCCTATGAGAGCTTACTGGCAGAGGCTGCTCAACAAGAGGCTGCCAAACGGGCCGAACCTTATTTTCTGGAGTGGAACCGACCGAATGTGGTGCAGTTGCCGGGCATGGAGTTGCGTATTCCTTCTGGCCTGTTGTTCCATGATGTGGTGCTGACTCCTACTGTAAAATCTACTCCCGACAAACTGTCCCATAAGTATCATTTGAATGATGGACCTCTGCCGCTGCGGGCAAATGTGACCCTGATGCTGGCTCTTTCACAGCCGGTCGCTCATCCGGAGAAGTGTTATATCGAGAGTAGCAAGGGTTATGTGGGAGGTATCTGCCAGGACGGTTGGGTATCGGCTTCGGCAATCTGGATGAAGACTATGCCATCGCGCAGGATACAACGCCTCCGGTGGTCCGTTCTTTGGGGGTGGTTGGCGGCAAACAGAACCGTCGCTATCGTTTGTCTTGCCGGGACAGTCAGTCGGGCATCCGCTCTGTGAAAGGGTATGTAGACGGTAAATTCGTACTCTTTACCGGAAAGGATGTACGTACGTGCGATTTGTCTAAGAATGGTCTTCGTGCCGAGAACCGCCAACGCACGCTGGTTGTAGTGGCTGAAGACCGTTGTGGTAATGTGGCTCGCGATACTCTTCGTTTTACATATTAATGAAGAAAATGTTTAATAACCCAAAAGTCACGGATTTAGTTTCCTATCTGTTAGGATTTCCAATAGATAATGACTAATTTTGCTTATCGAAAAAAATAAGAAAACAAATCAGTAATATAAAAAACGAAAAAATGGACAACGAATTGATTAAGTCATGCGAGGCTAAGGCACAAACTTGGCTCGCTTCATCTGTTTACGACGCAGAAACACAGGCTGAAGTTCAGAAAATGCTCGATAGCGAGGATAAGACTGAGCTGATCGAAGGTTTCTATAAGAATTTGGAATTCGGAACCGGTGGTCTGCGTGGCATTATGGGAGTGGGTACAAACCGCATGAATATCTATACTGTAGGTGCAGCTACTCAGGGTTTATCAAACTACCTGAACAAGGCTTTCAAGGATAAAGAGCAGATTTCTGTAGTTGTAGGTCACGACTGCCGTAACAACAGCCGTTTGTTTGCAGAGGTTTCTGCCAACATCTTTGCGGCTAACGGCATTAAGGTATATCTTTTCGATGATATGCGTCCTACTCCGGAAATGTCATTTGCTATCCGTCATCTGGGTTGCCAGAGCGGTATTATCCTGACTGCATCACACAATCCTAAAGAATACAACGGTTACAAGGCTTATTGGGATGACGGTGCACAGGTTTTGGCTCCGCATGATAAGGGAATCATCGATGAGGTAAATCAGGTAAGTGCTGAGGACATCAAGGGCCTGAGCAAGACATTGGATGCCAGCAACCCGCTGATTGAGATTATCGGTAAGGAAATCGACGATATTTATTTGCAGAAGATTCATACCATCTGCATCGATCCGGAAGTAATTGCCCGTCAGAAGGATCTGAAGATTGTATATACTCCGATTCACGGAACCGGTATGATGCTGATTCCTCAGTCATTGAAATTGTGGGGCTTTGAGAATGTGCACACTGTACCGGAACAAATGATCAAAGACGGTAACTTCCCGACTGTAGTTTCTCCGAACCCGGAGAATGCTGAGGCATTGACTATGGCTATCAATCTGGCTAAGAGCATTGATGCTGACATCGTGATGGCTTCCGATCCGGATGCTGACCGTGTAGGTATGGCTTGTAAGAACAGTGATGGCGAGTGGGTTCTGATCAACGGAAACCAGACTTGTATGATCTTCTTGTATTACATCATCAAGAACCGTATCGCAACCGGTAAGATGAAGGGTAATGAGTTTATCGTAAAGACTATCGTAACTACTGAGTTGATCAAGGCTATCGCTGACAAGAACAATGTAGAGATGCTGGATTGCTACACCGGCTTCAAGTGGATTGCTCGTGAAATCCGTCTGCGCGAAGGTGTAAAACAGTATATCGGTGGTGGTGAGGAGTCTTACGGCTTCCTGGCACAGGATTTCGTTCGTGACAAGGATGCGGTTTCTGCATGTTCTCTGTTGGCTGAGATCTGCGCATGGGCTAAAGACCAGGGTAAGACTCTGTTCGACGTATTGATGGATATCTATCTTGAGTACGGTTATACCTTGAACCACACCATCAATGTGGTCAAACCGGGTAAGAGCGGAGCCGATGAGATTAAGGCTATGATGCAGAACTTCCGCACAAACGGTCCGAAGGAACTGGCAGGTTCTAAGGTAATCCTGACAAAAGACTACCAGACTTTGAAGGCTACAGATGCAGAAGGTAATGTAACTGACATCAACCAGCCGGAACCGTCTAATGTATTGCAGTGGTACACAGAGGATGGCAGCAAGGTAAGTGTGCGTCCTTCTGGTACAGAGCCTAAGATCAAGTTCTATATGGAGATCGCCGAGAAGATGGGTTGCGCTAAGTGCTATGAGAAAGCAACTGCTGCTGCCATGGAGAAGGTTGAGGCTATCAAGAGCGATCTGAATCTGTAATTTCTGAACAAGTTTTTATATATTGGAATATAAAACATGTGTCGCTTCCTCTCTGGCCTTGGCTGGAGCAGGAAGCGATTTTTTTAATATATATAAGGTATGGACAAATCCTATTGGTTTGTTTTTTTTCGGGACAACCTGTTGTTGCTTCCTTCATCTGAGGGACGTTATACCGTTCCTTGTCAGGAGGAGCCTCCCGTGCCGTTGACCGAATGGAATGCAGTACGTACTTACACGGAGATGAAAGGTTTGCCATGCAAGGTGGTACAGGTAGATCATCCGCTTCCTGCAGATTCAAAGTATGAATTTGTCGGGTTGCGTGCGTCTTATGCTTTACTCGATGAAGAAGTTTATCTGAAAGCCGGTAAGGGAGCCGAGATTCTCTATTGGGATCGCAATACGAAATTCTGTGGAGTCTGTGGCGCTCCGATGAAGGCGCATACGGTAATCAGTAAGCGGTGTACAGCATGCGGTAAGGAAGTATGGCCTCAGTTGGCTACGGCGATTATTGTGCTGGTGCGGCGGGATGATCGGATCCTTTTGGTACATGCTCACAATTTTAAGGGATCATTTTATGGTCTGGTTGCCGGTTTTGTAGAGACCGGTGAAACTTTGGAAGAGTGTGTGGAGCGTGAAGTGATGGAAGAAACCGGATTGCATATCAATAATATCCGTTATTTTGCCAGTCAGCCCTGGCCTTACCCTTGCGGACTGATGATAGGTTTTTATGCGGATTATGTTTCCGGTGAGATTACTTTACAGCGCAAGGAATTGGCTACCGGTGGATGGTTTGGCCGTGAGAATCTGCCAGAAATACCGCCTCGTCTGTCTATGGCACGCATGTTGATTGATGCGTGGTTGGAGCACCGGATTTAAAAGAGATAATTAGCAAACATATTTGAAAAAGCTTTTGGATGGATATTCTCATAAAAAGGAATGTTCCGCTGAAAGCTTTTTCTTTTAGGCAGTATGGGCTGGAGTTTTTTTAAAGAAATATGTCTTCTTTAGGAAATTTTTGAGTTTTCCGTTCATATATAGAATATTCTTCTTTGGATAGTCTTGGTGGTTGCCTGTTTTTCTCATGGATTCTTTTTGGTAAGAGAGGGGCGAATGTTTATGGATATTTTTGCAGAATTGCTATTTGTTCATTTTCGGACACAAAAGCGGACAGTGTGTCCAAAAATGGACACCTCGTTATTTAGCTATTTGTTGCATAATCAGAAAGTTAACATTTTGGCATAGATTTTGTATCTTTAAAGGCAGATTAATTTCTTAAACGGAATATTTATGAACCACTCTGTGAGACCGGTTTGATTAACGGAGTAGCAGATTATAAAAAGAAACATTATGAAAACAGTTTTACGCTTGTTTGCCTTGCTTTTTTTGTTTCCAACACTGATGGTTGCCCAAAAGCAAGTTAAGGAATCTTCATTGATTCAGGTTTTTGAGAAACTCCGGAATATCCGCGGATGTGTTTGTGAGGATGTGAAATATACCGGTAGTGATATGCAGAAGGCCGGCGGTGGCTTTGTCTGGCAACGGGGTGCCGGAAGTGGATGGACAATGGGACAACGCTTGGTGCTTGAATCGGTAAAACCGTCGGAAGTAAAACGCATCCGCAGTGTATTTGAGGCCTTCGAACCTTTTCAGTTTGTCAATCTTCAGAAGGAGACAGAGGCTGCTACCTATATGGAGGACACCAAGACCGTATATATCTACGAGTATGAAAAGGATGCGCAGAAACTGTATTTCTTGAAAGCAACTACGGATGGTGAAATCTGTGTACCTATGAGTTGGAAAGAAGTCACTTATCTGGATGCCACTAAAAAAGCGGCTGTTTTCTCCAATCCTTATGCGACAGCGAAGGACAGTGAGTTGCGTTTGTTGGGACTGTCGCGTCTGTGGGCCGGTGTGAAGCAGAATTTTGTATTCATGGAGCGTTTCCATAAGAATTGGGACAGCATATATGTTGCTACTATTCCGCAGGTGATGGCTGCATCTGATGATGAAGAGTGTACCCGTATTTTCCAGAAAATGATAGCACAATTAGGTGACGGGCACACCTATGTGTGGGGTGTATCCCATTATACGGAACACATACCTTTACAAACTAAATATATTGACGGACATGTTTATATTGATGCCGTTTTGTCAAAAGAACTGGAAGACGAAGGGATTCGTCGTGGAATGGAACTGGTTTCCATTAACGGAGTACCAGTTTTGGACTACGGCGAGTGTTATATCCGTCCCTATGTAGCTTCCTCTACACCGCAATGGACCTTGCATCAGGTATATGAAGGAAATGGATTGTTTTCTTGTAAGAAAGAAGATACCTTGTGTATGGAGTTGATGAATGGTGATCGTCGATTGCAAGTAAAAGCATGGCCACACCGATCTGTGGTTCTCCGTTCTCCGGTGTTGGAATTGAAAAGCTTGAAAGGAAAGGTGGGATATTTGAAAATCCGCAATTTTATGGATCAGAATTTCAAAAAGAAGTTCGACAATCTGTATCCGGAGATTCTGAAAACCAAGGCGTTGATTATTGATATTCGAGATAATGGAGGAGGTAATTCCGGCAATGCCGATTATATTCTCCGTCACCTCACTCAGGATACTATTCAAACCAATCCGTGGCGCACACCGATGTATATGCCAGCCTTTGCTTCCTGGGGATATCCGTTGCAGTGGTACACTGCATCCTCCAATCAGCTTACGCCGTTTCACGACCGTGAGGTATATGACAAGCCTGTGATTATTCTGGCGAATGCCGGCACCTTCTCGGCGGCAGAAGATTTCTGTTCTGTTTTCAAGGGAATGAAGCGTGGACTTGTTCTCGGAACACCTACCGGCGGCAGTACCGGAAACGGAGTGCGCATAGAGTTGATTCCCGGGAAGAATTATGCAAATATCTGCTCTAAACACGACTGTAGTGTTGACGGAACTGATTTTGTAGGGGTTGGAATCCAACCAGACAAAGAGATTCAGGAAACTTATGCTTCCTATTTTCTGGATAAATATGATGCTGCTCTTACTGGAGCTCTTAAGGAGATTGTGCGTCAATAAGCGTTTTTTCAGATAAATTCTTTTTGGGCGTAAGGAGTGAAAAATAATTAGATTTGTATCTGGTTTTATATGAAAATTGCCCCTTAAAAGTGAAGTTGAACTTTTGAGGGGCAATTCTTGTTTTGTATGTTTCCAATACCTTTATTCCGGTATTGGTTTTCTTTCTTTTCCTATCCCAGCAGGATGCGTGCCTTTTGTCCGATTAAGCGATAAACACCGGCTACAAACAGCCAGGATATAGCGAAGGCCAGAATGGCGGCAATCGGGATCTGAATACAAATAGGGATGTGTAATGCGCGGGTGAGCAATACCATCGGTCCGGTCAGGAAATAGTGTACCATATAAATACCGAAGCCGCATTTGGTCAGATTTGCCAGCAATTTGCAGACAGCTGCATTCTTGATGCGAACCCGTTTGAGAATCATAAATACGGCAATGGTCATCAGCGCTACGTTCGGAGAGCAGTAATAGAAGAACAGCTCCAGTTCTTCGGGAGTGAAAGAGGCGCGGGTCGTAATTTCCCGGAATCCCAGATAAGTCACGATAAATCCGGCTGCGAAGAACAGGATGCCCAGAACTATGGATTTGCTTGTGCTCCAGGTTACGTGATGACGCAGATAGTGTCCTAACAGCAAATAGCCGTTGAAGCCGGCAAAATAAAACAGCATGTGGAATTCATTCCAAGAGCAGGCACCCCAGATATAGGGATTGACAAAGGTACGCAGATACGGCACAAACAAGGTAACGCCCCATAACAACAGGAAGAAACGCTTTTCCTTCACGCTGGCCTTTTCCACCCAAGCCGAGAAGATGGGCAGATAAAGATACAGTCCGATGAGCAGATATACATACCACATGTGTACCGCAACGGTAGAGAAGTTCAGAGGTATCTGTGCGATGTAAGTCAGCGACACTTCAAAAGATTGCTTCATGACCTCTTCGCCGGAGTAAGGGAAGAAATCCAGAATGGTTTGCGGACCATAACCGATTACTCCCATAAACCAGGGGAAAAGGGCATAGATGACCGACCAGATCAGGAAAGGCCAGAACACGCGTGAGATTCTTTTCTTGTAGAACGCGCTGCTGTTTTCACGGATGGGGAGCAGTAATGCACCGGTGATCATGACAAAGAGCGGTACGCAGGGGCGAAGCAATGAGCCATAAATGGCTCCCCAGCTTTTGATTTCTGCAACCATGCTTTGGTCGCTACCGGTGTAAAAGTTGAACGGGTCGGTTGCGTGGCAGCATACCACGGTGAACATGGCCACCAGGCGCACACAGTCCAGCCACACTACATGTTTTTTTTCGTTTGCAATCGTTGGATTCATGATTTTTTTTGTTTTGTAGATTCTGTTTCAAAGGTAGCCATAATCTTTGAAAGGTTCAAATCATGTTCCATTTTACCCATGCCCTTCTGTCTTTTTTTAAAATAATAAAAAAACCTCTTCGGATAAAACCGAAGAGGCCGTTTTAAAATAAATACTTATGAAAAAGATTAAATCAGGCCAATATCGCATCAGCCATATTTTCAAGTGCTGGAATATCAGCTTGTTTCATTTTGCTCTTAATGGTTACAACCGGAGATACGATTTCCATGTTCTTCATGCCTTCCAGCATGCTCAGCATCACCTTACCGGCAGTAGGAGCCCACGAACCGTTTTCGATGACAGCTACCTTACGCTTCTGGAATCCCTTGATTTGCAAGTGGTGCAGGAAGTCGTACATCGGTGGGAACAGACCGGCGTCGTAAGATGGAGCGGCTACAACCAATTTGCTCAGCTTGAACGCATTCTCTACAGCAGTAGCCATATCGTCGCGTGACAAGTCGGTAATCATGACTTTGGCTGCACCTTTGTCCAACAGAATCTGAGCCATTTTCTCGGCAGCTTCGGCTGTGCCTCCATGAATAGAAGCATAGGCTACCAATACACCTTCTTCTTCCGGTTCATATTTGCTCCAAGTGTCATACAGACCGATGAAATATCCTAAGTTGTCTTTCAGAACCGGTCCGTGCAGCGGGCAGATCATCTGGATGTCCAAAGTGGCAGCTTTTTTCAGCAACGCCTGAACCTGCATGCCATACTTACCGCAGATGTTGAAATAATAGCGGCGTGCTTCGTCGGCCCAAGGCTCTTCGTTGCAAAGAGCGCCGAATTTTCCGAATCCGTCGGCAGAGAAGAGAACTTTTTCTTTCTGGTCATAGGTTACCATTACTTCTGGCCAGTGTACCATTGGAGCCATGAAGAACTGTAAGGTATGCGCTCCTAAAGACAAGGTTTCGCCTTCCTTTACGATTACCAGACGATCAGCAAAGTCAACCCCCTCAAAGAACTGAGGCAACATTTGTGCGGCTTTGGCACTGAGTACGATTTGGGCTTTCGGATATTTGGTTGCAATATTTCCGATATTGGCAGCGTGATCCGGTTCCATGTGCTGTACAATCAGATAGTCCGGAGTGCGGCCCTGAAGAGCTTCTTCCAGATTGCTTATCCACTCATCTGTTTTCCGGTTGTCTACTGTATCCATAATGGCAATTTTCTCGTCAAGGATAACATACGAGTTGTAGGAAATGCCGTTAGGTACTACATACTGACTTTCAAACAAGTCAATGTCTGTGTCGTCTGCTCCGATGTACTTGATATCGGGTGTAATTTCTGTTATCATATTCTGTTTTTTGTTTTGAATGCCTTTTTACAAAGGTCGGATTTTTTATTGACTTATGCAAATTGTGATTCAAAAAATACATACTTTCGGGTATGCTTTACGAGCGTCGCATTTCTTCGAGCAACTCTTTCTGGCGCGGACTCAAATGCTGAGGCAGGTCTACCTGATAAGTAATGATCAGATTGCCCCGTTCCCCGTTCGGATACAGATCGCCTTTACCTTTGATACGCACTTTGCTTCCCGGTTGTGTTCCCGGTTTGACTTTCAGCTTGATTTTTTCTACCGGAGTGGATACAATGATTTCTCCTCCCAAAATGGCAGTGTACATGTCAATGTGCACCTGACACAATTTGTCCTGTACCACCGGTTCTTCCTGATATCCGTTAAAGCCGCCGAATCCTGCGAAATTCTGGAATCCGCTGCTTTGGGCGCTTTGCCGGCGATGTGCTCCTCCGAACAGCTGTTCAAAGAAGTCGGAGAAACTGCCTCCGCCACCGAACTGGCTGAAGTCAAATCCTTCGAATCCGCCTTCTCCTCCGCCGCCGTTCTGGAATCCGCCCATGCTCTTCCAGTGTTCTCCATACTGATCGTACTTGGCCCGTTTCTCCGGGTCGCTCAATACGTCGTATGCTTCGTTCAGTGCCTGAAATTTGGCTTTGGCTTTCGGGTCGTTCGGATGCAGGTCCGGATGAAACTGTTTGGCTCTTTTCCGATAAGCACTCTTGATGTCTTTTTGCGGGGTATCTTTAGGAATACCCATGATTTTATAATAATCTATAAATGCCATAATATCCTCCTTTTTTTGCTAAAATATTCAACAAATAAGGTGCCAGTCAGTTGGTGACAGCGTGTTTTATTGTTATTTTTGCAGAAATTATAGCAGATTTTTAAAAGATGGCAGAAAAAGACCGAGAAGAAAAGAAAATAAGGGTCATGCATACTACGGATGTGCATGGCTCGTTGTTTTCGCATGATTTTATAGAGAACGGTCCGTCCCGGGGCGCTCTGTCTCGGGTTTATGCCTATGTCTGCCGTGAGCGGAAGCGATACCCGGATTCTTTGGTCTTGCTCGATGGAGGAGATGTGCTTCAGGGGCAGCCCACGGCCTATTACTATAATTTTGTTGATACACACAGTCCTCACCTGGTGGCAGAAGTGATGAACCATATGCGTTATGACGCTCTCTGTATCGGAAACCATGATTTGGAGATGGGGCATGCCGTCTACGACCGCTTCGTGTCGCAGTGCCGCTTCCCGGTTTTGGCCGCGAATCTGGTGGATGAGCTGACCGGAAAGCCTTATTTCAGACCCTATACCGTATTGGAGCGCAAGGGAGTGCGCATTGCGGTGCTCGGACTGATTACGAGCGCCATTCCTCACTGGGTACCGAAAGACCAGTGGAAAGGCATGGCCGTGCAGGATATGGTGGATGCGGCTTCCCGTTGGGTGAAGTACATTCAGGAGCAGGAAAGGCCGGATGTGCTGGTCGGCCTGTTTCATTCCGGTTGGGATGGAGGCATTGTTACCGAGGAGTTTAGTGAAAATGTGTCCTACCGGATAGCTCGTGAAGTAGACGGGCTGGACGTGATTTGTTATGGACACGACCATCAGAAACATATAGAACTGGTGACCAACAAAGCCGGTCATAAGGTCTGCTGTGTGGGATTGTGGAGTCTGGCTACCAGTGTCAGCGTGATAGACATTACTCTGAGCTATTCAGAAGGACGGCTGACGCATAAGAAGATACGTGCCCGCATTCAGAATGTCATGTACGAAACCGATCCGGCTGTGTATGAGTTCGAGCGGAAATATGCCGATGCTTCTACGCTCATCGCCACTTATGTGAACCAGTGTATCGGCCGTTTCGAGCAGACCATTCACAGTCAGGACGCTTATTTCGG
>CAJMQV010000026.1 GCA_905215575.1 uncultured bacterium
CACTTATCAGCAAATAACCGGCAAAAGGATATATCCGGATATAGACGGACGCTTTGAGGACCCGGTGGTCTGGAAAGACAGTCTGCAATATCATCTCATCGTCAATGACTGGCTCGGACGTATTGCCTTTTACCAGCGTTCAAAAGATGGCATACATTGGGTAACCGAACAGGGCGAAGCTTATATGCCGGGTGTTTCTTTTCATAAGAATGGTGAGGTGGAAGAATGGTTCAAATACGAACGCGCCAAAGTGTTTCAGGACAGTCTCGGACGGGCTGTACAAATGAATTTTGCGGTTATTGATACCATAAAGTGGGACGATTTGCCGGGTGACCGTCATTCCTCAAAAAACATTTGTATTCCTTTGAACAAGGGACTGTCGCTGGCAGTTCTGAATGAAAAGCCGATTACCGCTTCTACCAAACGCATTGAACTTTGCATAAAAGCAGAACCGGGCTTTAATCCTCAGTCTGATGTGGACATCAACTCTCTTCGTTTCGGATCATACCAGGAAGTGAATTTCGGAAAAGGCTGCAAAGCGGTGAAGACACGTAATCAGGGAGATGATCTGATTGTGGTGTTTGACGGCAGGGGAAGCGGCATTACTTCCGAGGAATTTGCCCCAAAACTGATTGGCCGCAAAAAGAACGGCGAGTTGTTGTATGGTTATGCTTCTCTTCCTTACGTGGATTATTCTCCGGCTATCCTCTCTGCCCGTTGTCCGGTTTATGATGCCCAGCAGAATGTCTTGAAGGTAAAGGTTGCCAATTTCGGCCTTTCTGCCTCCGAACCGGCGGATGTAGAAATAAAATGTTCCGGAAAAACGGTTGCAATAGGGCGAGTTGCCGTCTTGCAGCCTTACGAAGAAAAGGAACTTCCTCTGACTGTTTCTTCGTTTTCTGACTCAAAACCAACTGAATATGAGGTGGTGTTGTCTTGTCAAGGTAAAGAATTGGAACGTATTTCATTTAAAGTGTCTAGTACTGATAAAAAATAATAATTATGAAACGGAATATGATTCGTACAAGTGCCTTTGGGGCATGTCTGTGGCTTTGCTGTTCTTCTCTATCGGCTCAAACAAACCGATTACCATCGGCAGAAGGGAAGGAGTTGAAAATCCCTTATGCCGAGATGGCTCTTACGGCAGAACTGCTGGGGCCTGTTGTTGATGAGCCGGAATGGTATGTATGGTGCTTTTCTCCTTTAATGACCGAAGACGGCAAGGTGCATGCACTTGTCAGTCGCTGGCCGGCTGCGGAAGGTATGGAAGGATGGTCGGAAAAGAATGCGGAAATAGCTCATTATGTGGCCGACCGTCCGGAAGGACCGTTTAAGTATGTTCGTACCGTCTTGAATTCTGAAAGTTTTCCGGACAAAAAGACGATGATGGCTCCGAGCAATCCGCGTCTGGAATATGTTGATGGGAAATATATCTGTCTGTTTATCTGTCAGGATCCCAGTTTTCCGGTAAAATGTGGCAATCAGCGGGTGTGTATGATGGTGGCCGATGATATAAACGGTCCCTGGAGATTTGCGGGAGAGAACAATGGAATTATGGTCAGCGCCTCAAAAAATCCGGAACATTGGACCTATCAGGCTGCTATCGGAGCTGATAATCCGGCCTTTCTGAAGATAGGAAAGAAATATTATATTTATTATAAATGCGGAACTCCGAAACAGCTGGATGCCAAGTACGGTTATGCGGTTTCCGATAAATTGGAAGGTCCCTACACGCTTTGCGACGCTCCGATTACCGACAATGTGTCTTATATCGAAGATGCGCAGGCTTTTCGGGTAGGAAAGCAAAACTATTTGTTGACTACAGACAATTTCGGAAATAATTCCGGTGTCTTTGGAAATCTTATTTTATGGAAATCCAAGGACGGACGTTCTTTTTCGCTCAAAGATGCAAAAATTGCGTTGGGAACATTGTTTGATTATTGGGGAACTCCCGAAGAAGAGAAGCGGCTGAAGGAAGACAGCAGGGTGTTTTTCCGTTCTCATTCCGGAAAACTGGAGCGACCTGCAGTATTGAAAGTCCATGGAGTACCGCAATATCTTTATGGTGCTGGCGGAGCCAATCTCCGGGGAGGAAGTGTGTCTGAAACCTATGTCTTTAAAATCAATTGGAATAAAGGTAAATGAAGAAATTCTTATAAGATATGGAAATGAAAAGAATTTTTGGGCTTTCTCTATGCGCATTGTGTCTAGGAACGACCGTTTGGGCCGGAGATTATGTGTTGACTTCACCGGGAAAGACACTGAAAGTAAATGTAAATGTCGGAAATACAGTTTCGTATAGTGTTTTTCATCAGGACAAGATGCTGATGAAAAATAATGAACTGGCTCTTGAATTGGAGAATAAGGTGCTTGGAGAGGATGCTGCTGTAAAACGGGTGTCCCAGAATCACCGTAAGGAGCGGATACCGGCATTCTATTACAGATGTGCTGATTTTGATACAGAATACAATGAGATGAAAATCTCTTTTAAGGGTGGTTATTCGTTGATATTCCGGGCTTATAATGAAGGTATCGCCTATCGTTGGGATACGGATTTTAAAGACAGTATTCTGGTAAGGAATGAAAAGGCCGAGTTTAACTTCCCGGAGAACTATAAAGCCTATTTGCCTTATACCACCAATCCGAAAGGCGATCAGTATGCCATGGCTTTTCAGAATATCTATACTCATACTTCACTGGACGAGGCTGACCATAAGACGGTGGCATTCCTTCCGGTAACGGTAGACTGCGGTCAGGGACTGAAAGTGACGTTGCTGGAGTCGGATTTGAAGAGTTATCCGGGCATGTTTGTCCGCACTTGTGAAGGGGAGTATTCGTTGAATGGCGTGTTTGCCGAATATCCTTCGGAAATGGGTGTTCGTGGTCCGCGAGCCATGACGTATGTAAAGAACCGTCATGACTACATTGCTAAAACGGAAGGAGCCCGTTCTTATCCCTGGAGAATTATGGCCATTACGGAGCGTGATGAAGAGATGCCGGTGAATAATCTGGTATATGCTCTGGCCGAACCAAGCCGGATACAGGATCTTTCGTGGATTCAGGGAGGAAAAGTTGCCTGGGACTGGTGGAACGACTGGGGATTGAGCGGTGTGGACTTCAAGGCCGGCATCAATATGGATACCTATAAGCATTATATTGATTTTGCGGCTGAGAATCATTTGGAATTTGTGATTCTGGACGAGGGTTGGTATCATCCCGGTAAAGGGGATATGCTGACAGTCATTCTGGAACTGGATTTGCCGGCCTTGGTGGAGTATGGTCGCTCGAAAGGGGTAAAGCTGATCCTATGGACTGTGTTCAACGTGTTGGATAAACAGCTGGAAGAAGCCTGCAAGAAATACTCGGCTATGGGAATCAGCGGTTTTAAAGTGGACTTTCTGGATCGGGATGATCAGACAGGAGTGGAAATGCTTTATCGGATCGCGGAAACCACGGCTAAATACCATCTGACTCTGGATTTGCATGGTTTTTATAAACCGACGGGAATAAACCGCACGTTTCCGAATATCATTAATATAGAATCCGTGTTCGGAATGGAGGAAATGAAGTGGAGCACTGTGGATAAGGATATGATGGAATATGATGTGACCATGCCATATATTCGTATGATGGCCGGTTTGCTGGACTATCAGCCGGGGGCTATGCGCAATGCAAGCAAAAAGGATTTCAGACCGATCTATTACAATCCAATGAGTCAGGGTACAAGATGCCATCAGCTGGCAGCCTATATCGTGCATGATTCTCCTTTGACGATGCTGTCGGATAATCCCGAGGCTTACCGCAAGGAAAGAGAATGTCTGGATTTTATTGCTTCCATCCCGAATATAGGTATTGAGGAAACCAAAATACTGCAAGGTCAGTTAGGCGAATATATTGTGGTAGCCCGCAGAATTGGACAGAATTGGTATATCGGAGGCATGACAGACTGGAATGCACGTACGATAGAATTGGATTTGTCTTTCTTACCGCACGGACAATACCAGTCCGTATTGTTTTCGGATGGTGTGAACGCAGCCAAGCAGGCCGCAGATTATAAGCGCTCGGAGCAGACTTTAAACAAAAACCAGAAGGTAAAGATAAACATGGCTCCCGGAGGCGGTTTTGCAATGTCTTTAAAGTGCAAATAGAAATATTAAAATTGTACTATGGAGAAACGGAATTTTAAGATAGACAGTCGTTTGTTGTCTTTATTGGTTTTGTTGTTTGCCGGTTTCCTGCAAATTTCGGGCGATGAAAAGAAAATTCTGGTTCCGGCAAACCAGATGAAGGAACATTCGTTTGGGAAGCCGGATGGTAAGTTTTCTCAGGAATACAAGGCCGAGTCCGAGAATCTGGTTTTGTTCTGGGAACGCTCTTTTGGAAAGGATCCGGCAAACTATAAGGACCCTTCAAAGCGTTTTTATCCCGATGAAATTCTGGCAGAAGGAGAACGGTTCTATAAGTATTATGCCGATAAACTGAAGTTCGTCCATAAAAAGTCATTTGCCCACCAGTATAAGATGATTATCTGGATGTTTAATGATGAACAGACAACGGCTTATGGATGGGGTGATGAAGGAGTGGGGATGATGTGGATGCGTCCTTGCCGTACGAACTCCTATCCATACTGTGCGCTGGCCCATGAAATGGGACATTCTTTTCAATATATGGTGGGAGCAGACGGAGCCAGAAGCTTTGACAGCAGTCCTTTGGTGGAGTATTCCTCCCAGTGGATGCTGTGGCAGGTTTATCCAGACTGGGTGACTATTGAGAAATATCATCTGGATGCCTATATGGAACAGACACATTATTCTTTGTTTCACGAAACCAACATGTATCATGCTCCTCAATTTATGGAATACTGGTCTGCCAAACATGGCAAAGAGATCATCAGCCGTATCTGGAAGGAAGCGACCGGAAATGAAGATCCGATCAGTACTTATAAGCGTATCACAGGGATGGATCAGGAAGAGTTCAATGATGAGATTTATGATGCTGCTGCGCACTTTATAACGTGGGATTTGCCCCGAATAAAGGAAGCGTGCAGCAGTTATGCCAATGAACATACCTGTAAACTGGAAAAGCAGCCTGATGGTTGGTTGCGAAGCGCCAAAAGCCGCTGCCCTCAGAATTATGGATATAATGCAATCCGGCTAAGAGTTCCGAAACCAGGCACCAGGGTGGAATTGGATTTCATGGGCTTGGCCGGTGAAGCACCTTTTCATGCCGTAGACAAAGCCAATGCAGGGTGGCGGTATGGTTTTGTGGCAGTAACAACCGACGGAAAGCGCGTTTATGGAGAAGCCCATAAAGGAGTGAACGGTAAGAATGCAACGGTTGTCTTTACGGTTCCTCAAAAAACACAGTTCCTTTGGCTGGTGGTTACCGGAGCGCCCGTGAAGCATACCGAGGTTTATAAAACATGGCAGGAACTGGCAAAGGAAAAAGGTAAGGAGGCGGAGTGGCCTTATCAGATCAAATTGAGAAACACAGAAGTGCACTATTCTGTGATCAATGCCAAAAAGTAGAGAATCAGTCTGCAAGTCGTTCGGATAATGACTTGCAGACTGATTTTTTAATACGGTCTACAGTAAAAATATTTTCTTGAGATATTCTTTGGGAGAACATCCGGTGATTTTCTTGAACTGATGATTGAAATGCGAAATGCTGTTATAGCCACAGTCGTAGGCAATTTCACAGATGCTGATATGTCGGTTCTGCAACAGTTTGGTGGCATAAGAAATCCGGATTTCAGCCAGATAGTCAAAAATGCTGCGACCGGTATTGGCCTTGTAATACCGGCATACCGAACTCGGGTTCATGTGTACCAGATCGGCAATGTCCGATAAACTGATGTTGTGCTGGTAATGCTGCATCAGGTATTGATGGATATTTTTGATACAGGGATCATTCTGTTTGGAAATCCCCGAAACATATTCTTCGGAGTTCAGACAGATATAATCCACTTCATCGGCCAGTTTGTATAGCAGGATGCAGAAGTTCATCCACTTCTCAAAACCGGTTTGATGAATCAGTTGGCGAAACTTTTCCTGGACTTCCTTCAGTTTGTCGCCACGAAACAGAAGTCCTTTGCTGGACTCATGCAATAAATGATGAATAGGCTTGATTTCTGCGATCTGATTCTGGTAGTCCGGAAGTATGGCATCGTCAAACTGACAGTATACGGAGTGTGACAATAAGGTGGTGCCCGGTTTGTAATAGCATTCCGAACTGAGCCACAGGTGTGTAAGATTCGGACCTACCAGCAACATATCCCCCTGTTCGAGCGGTTTGCTGAAGTTGCCTACGAACATGGTTCCGGTGCCCTCTTCAAAAAGAATCAGTTCATATTCGGGATGGATATGGAGCGGAGCGGCAAAAAACGGGTTGTAATAATCAATTACAGTGAAGGATGCGTCTTTATTTTTGGTGACTTTCTCGTAGGTTATTTTAGGCATGGTATGGATCTTGTTTTTGTATTATTTGTTTTGTCTTAGGTCGTGATGCAAATATACAACAAGTTTCTGCAAAAAAAGTTCATTCTTTATTCTTTATAGCTTATTATTTTTGCAAAAAATGTATGTGATGAGAAGAACAAGTTTTTTATGCACGCTGTTGTGTTCCGGCATGATGCTGTGGGCACAAAATCGGGATTTTATACCGGTAGCCTACAGTGATTGTGGTGATCCGGCCAAACAACCCTATCTGATTTTAGGAGAAAATTATACCATGCCGGCTTATCCGGGTGTCGGTGAGGCGGTGCGTACGTGTAATTTCGGTAGTAAAGTCATCTATGCTTTTGATAAAATGGATATTCAGGCCGATTATCGTCTGGAAATAGCTTTCTTGTCAGATCAGGAACGGATTATCGAATTGATTGCCGACGGTAATCCCATCTGCGAAGATATTGTGATTCCGGAAGGAAAGGAAGTGCGCCAGGTAATCGATTTGCCTCGTCATGCCTTTGCTTACGGTCAGTTTGTACTGGTAGCTACTCCGAAGAAAGGACCTAATGCTGTTATCTCGGAGATTAAGTTGTATTCCACCAATAAAAAAGAATTGCAGCCGGTACGTGCAGAGGCACGTGAAGCTTTGAAGAACGTGCGCACCTATCAGGTAGATACCTTAGTTAATGTAGAAACTAAGTTACCGCAGTACACTCCGATTCCGGAAGCTGTTTCTGGATTATACGAAAACCGTATTTCTTTAAATGGAGTGTGGGAGTTTTCCGAGAATGAAGCCGGGACGGAATGGCAACCGATACAGGTTCCCGGACAGTGGAACATGCAGGGATTCAAGGTTGATTCTGCAGTCTTTGCCCGTTATCGTCGTGAGTTCGAAGTGCCGGCTTCCTGGAAAGATCAGGAAGTGGTGTTGCGCTTTGATGGAGTGCACAGTGAATACCGTGTGTTGGTTAACGGAAAACAGGTGGGACAGCATATGGGAGGAATGACTCCTTATGAGGTAAATATAACTGACGCACTGAATTCGGGAAAAAATCGGTTGGAATTGTATGTGCGTAGCGAATCGCTGGCCGACATGTTGGGAAGCCTGACCCAATATGCCGCACACCAGTTGGGAGGTATTACCCGCAAGGTAACCCTGTTTGCCGTTCCTAAAGTGCATATTTCCGATCTGAGGATTGTGACCAATCTGGACTCCGTATATCAGAATGCTACTCTGAAGATGATACTTTCTGTAACCAATACAACGAAGAAGTCCGTGAAAGGAATGCGTTTACAGGCAGCTTTAGAGGGACAGCTTTTGGCTACGGCAAGCGCGTTGCCGGAGATAAAAGCGGGAGAAACCTGGAAGGGTGAATTGAAAATGCAGATTAAAGAACCGGATTTATGGGATCCGGAGCATCCGAACCTGTATGGCTTACGTATCAGCTTGTATGCTGATGACCAACAACAGGAGCAGCTGTTCCGAAAAGTCGGTTTTCGGGAAATACAGGTTCAGGGCAACCGTGTCCTGTTGAACGGAAAACCTTTGAAATTGCGCGGTGTGTGCCGTCACGAGGCCCATCCGTTGCTGGGACGCTCGCTCACCGACGAACAATGGCGTAAGGATGCCGAGCTTTATCGGGCCGCTAATTGTAATTTTATCCGCACGTCGCACTATCCGCCGGCCGAAGAGTTCATCTCCTATTGCGATGAACTGGGCTTACTGGTTGAGGTGGAATCACCGGTATGCTGGGTAGGGCACCACGCTAACGAGAACTGGCAGAGGCTGAATTATCAAGACCCGAAGTATTATGACTATGTATTGCAGGCCAATATGGAAACGATTCATTTCTACCGCAATCATCCTTCCGTGCTTTTCTGGTCAATGGCCAATGAGTCCTATTGGAACAAGGAGTTTGCGCAAGTGGCCGAGTATGTCCGTAAGGCCGATCCGACTCGCCCGTATGCTTTTCATGATCAGGCCTATGGAGGATTCAATAATCAAGGTAGTACGGCTCCGATTGCCAATATCCATTATCCGGGACCGGGCGGTTATCAGGAGGCCGCCAAGAGCAGCCGTCCGATGACTTACGGCGAGTATTGTCATTTGAACGTGTATAACCGTAGTGAACTGGTTACCGACCCCGGTATCCGTAGTGACTGGGCATTGGCTTTGCAGCCTATGTGGGAGAATATGTATCGCACCGACGGAGTTCTGGGTGGCTCCATCTGGTCGGGTATTGACGATATCTTCCAGTTGCCCGATGGCAATGCTGTGGGATATGGAGCCTGGGGACCGATTGACGGTTGGCGTCGTCCGAAACCGGAATATTGGGACATGAAGAAAATCTTCTCGCCGGTGAAAATCCTGACGGAAAACCTGGAGCCGGCAAACCGTTTTGTGCTGGAAGCCGAGAATCGGTTTACATTTACCGACTTCAATGAACTGACCCTTGAGTGGAAATATGGAAAAGAATGCGGTAGAACACGAGCGCAACTGCAACCCGGACAAAAGGGGCAGATCCATATAGAGGTGCAGAACCCGGAGTCTGGAAACCAGCTATATCTCTCTTTCCGCGATCCGCGAGGTGTGGTGATTGACGAATATTTAATTCCGGTTGGAGAACAGATACAGAATCAGGTGCCGGATTTATTGCCGGAAAAGACCAGATTGCAGACAAAGAAAGACCTGTTTGTAGTGCGCGGCAAGGATTTTGTTTGTGAGATATCCCGTGCTGACGGACAAATCAAGAATCTGAATTGTCAGGGAAAAACGATATTGCAGGGTGGTCCCTGGCTGATGGCTTTACCTTTGACCGGTGGCGGATGCTATCCAAACCATAATGCCAACACGCCGGTATTTAATGATTGCTGCAAGGGATGGAAAGCCGAAACGGTAACCGCCGAAAAGAAAGACGATGGCGTGCTGGTTACCGTAAAGGGACAATATCAGGATTTTGCCGGAGAGTATCGCATGTTGATTAATGCCAACGGCGAGATTCGGGTGGACTATGACTTCACGGCCGGTACGGATCTGAATCCGCGTCAATGGGGTGTTGTTTTTACAACAACCGACGGTTTTGACAAAACCTTCTGGCGCAGAAGTGGTTTATGGTCTGTTTATCCCGATGACCACATCAGTCGGCCGGTGGGAGAGGCATTGAGTTTCTATTCTGAAGTTCCTCAGAAAGAGAATCCGCGTAGCGAGCCCACCTGGTCTTGGAGCAAGGATCACAATTCCTTGGGAAGTAATGATTTTCGTTCTACCCGCCGGAATATCTGGTTTGCCGGACTGAACAATGAGGAGAATGGAGCGCAGGTTCTGGTCGTTTCGGATGGCAAGCAGCACTGGCGTTCCTGGAAAGACGGAAAATGTACCCGTTTCCTGGTGGCCGATTTTGTGACAGCCGGCGATGAAATGTTCCTGGGCAGTCATTATGCTCCTTATCGCAAACCGATCAAGAAAGGCGATGTACTTCGGGGAACAGTAAATTTACGTGTGAAGTAATTGGACATCATTCAAGCAAACCTTTTAAAATCAATACTATAATTATGATGAAAAAAAATATCATACCATTCTTGTTTCTCTGTTTGCCCTGTGGCATCGGAGCGCAAGTCAGACAATATCTTTTGCCGGCAAGTGTCTCAGAAGTGAGCCGGCCGGTACGTTTGTTGAACGACGGATGGAAATTCCGTTTCTCGGAAAAGGATTCCTGGGAACGGATAAAAGTGCCCGGAGAACTGTGCATGCAGGGATATGGCATTCAGTACGACAGTCTGTATACCTATCAGCGGGAGCTTGAGATTCCGAAGAATTTTGCAGGAAAAACCGTTATCCTGCGTTTTAATGGTGTCTATTCTTATGCTCGTCTGTTCTTGGACGACCGCCTGATTGCCGAGCATCGGGGAGGTTTCACCCGCTGGGAGCGCGATATCACTGCATACGTAAAGCCCGGCAAGAAGCACCGTCTGCGTCTGGACGTGTGTGATGAATTGCAGGACATTTCCTATGCTTCCGGTTATGCCCATCATCCTATTGGCGGCATTTTGCGGGATGTGGTGCTTTATGCCTTGCCGAAAACCCACATTTGCAATCTGATGCTGGACACCCGGTTTCATACTGATTTTACAAGCTCCGAGCTGCGTGTCCGTTATGAACTCAATGGAGCCGCCAAAATACGTTATCGGTTGACAGCGCCCGACGGCAAGGAAGTTCCTCTCCGTCAGCCGGAAGTGCAGGCTGCTGCCGGCGTGCAGGAGCAATGTTTTGAGGTGGCCGATCCTGTGTTGTGGGATGCCGAGCACCCTAATCTGTATCAGTTGCAGCTGACCATCGATTCAGAGCAGGGTAGTTATACCGTAAAACGTGAGATCGGATTCCGAAAGATTGAGATTCAGGGCGACAAGATGTTGGTCAACGGCAAGCAGGTGAAACTGCGCGGAGCCTGTCGTCACGATATGCATCCCACATTGGGACGAAGCACCAACCGCGAACTCGACAGTTTGGATGCTGTACGCTTCAAACAGTCCAATATGAACTTTGTGCGCACTTCACACTATCCTCCTTCCGAGGATTTCCTGGAGTTCTGTAACCGTCTGGGCATTTATGTGGAGTGTGAAACGGCTTTGTGTTTTGTAGACACCTATCGACAGAAGAACTACGCTCCGGGAAAGACTCAGGACGATACGACCTATACCCGCCGCTATCTGCAACAGCTGGAAGAGATGGTTTACAGTTTCCAGGCTCATCCGTCCGTTCTTTTCTGGTCTATTGGCAATGAATCGGTCTACGGCACCAATTTCCAGAAATCCTACGACTGGGTGAAGGCTACGGACACGACGCGTCCGGTCATCTTCAGCTATCCCGGTACGGCACCTAAGGACAAGAAGGTTTATGACATTCTGAGCATGCACTATCCCGCATATACCGGTAACTGTGATCAGATAGGCAAGTCCACCCGTGGTTTCCAGGGTGAGGGAATTCCGGCCCTTTTCGATGAATGGGCTCATGTGCCTTGCTATACTTATACCACCTTGCAGGACGATCCCGGCATTCGGGAATTCTGGGCCATTTCTTTGGATAAGATGTGGGAGAAACTGTTTGACGCTCCCGGCGGTTTGGGAGGAGCTATCTGGGGCTATTCCGACGAAACCTTTATGGTGCCCGAACCCCGTAAAGGCAACTCCTACTGGATAGAGTTTGCCCATACGGCGAAGCCGAAAGACTATCAGGGTAATTGCGTGGGATATGGCGAATGGGGTATTGTGGATGTGTGGCGCCGGGAGAAGCCCGAATTCTGGAGTACGAAGAAAGCCTATTCTCCGGTGCGTCTGTTAGAGAAAGAGGTGCGCGATGTCCGTTCCGGTCAGGACCTTCATTTCCGTATTTACAATCGTTTTGACCACACAAACCTCAAGGAACTGAACATAAAAGTAGACTGTAACGGACGTACATACTCCGTTGAGGCTCCCGATGTGGCCCCTCATAGTTTGGGAATATTGACTCTGGGGGGCATTGACTGGAACGGTGCTTCTGAGCTGACTGTCTGCTTTTATCATGAGAAAGGTTTGCTGATTGATGAAGAACGCATCACTTTGGGTACTCCCGAAACCGAACAGAAATCTGTTGCCAAGGCGGAACCTTTGCAGATTGTCGAGCAGAATGACTTCCTGGTTGTGAAAGGCGCTCATTTTGAAATTCCGTTTAACAGACAGACGGGCTTGATGGAAGGAGTCACTTCCAACGGGCGTGAAGTCATTCAAAAGGGACCTTTCCTGAATCTGGATTTGAATACCAGTCATAAGACCGGCGCTGAAGTACGGGAGAAAGCTTCCAATTATATTGTTCAGGATCAGGACTGGAAACTGGAGCAGATGACTTATGAGGAGCGCAACGGCAGTGTGATTGTCCGTCTCAAAGGACAGTATCTGAAGATCGGTATATGCCTGAATATCCACATTGATCCGCAGGGCACTCTGTATATGGACTATGTGACCGAGAATGAGCCGAATGGCTGGTTGCGCGAAGCGGGACTCAAGTTCTATCTTTCCGACAATATGGACCGTCTTTCCTGGAAGCGTAAAGGATACTGGACCACTTATCCCGAAAACAGCATGTCGGGCAATGAAGGCAGCTGTGGCCTGTACGATTCGCCCAAGGTGGCTTATGGCAAGCAGCCGAAGCAGCCGTGGAGCAAAGACCGCTACAATTATTTTTATTTTGCGGATGCCGGAGCCAACAGTCAGAAACCGCTGACCAACAGTGCCAAGGCCATGAAGGAAAATGTTTACGAGTATCGGGTGACTCCAAAACGGGATAAGGCAGCGGTAACCGTTCTTTCCGAGAAGGGTGAGGTGGCCTGCCGTATGAACAGAAAGTCGGACGAGCAACTCATCCTTTATGTGAACAATCGTTGGGATTATCCCGAAATAGCCTGGGGTGATTATTGTAAGGCTATCGATGTCACTCCGGTGTACGGAAAAATCAAGATTCAGCTGTAGGCTGAATCAGGTTTTTGGAAGTGCAACCTTTTGTGTGCCTCCATTTTCGAGAAGTACAGTCTTGATGGAGATACAGAAATAGGTATAACAAAACGAAAGTAAAACAAAGTTTTCTGTTACTATTTTCTTGATTCCGGCCGTTTTCATGAAACGGGACATTTAAGGCAGAATCCCGTTCTGGAAAAGTTTTTGCATCTATATGCATGTATCATCTGCATAAATGCAGTATATATGCAGCATTTATGCAAAAAATGAATCCAAACTTCAAAGCATACAGATGCGATGAGGTGCGGAAAATACCCTGTCAGTTGTAAAAAAGCACCACGATGACTTTTTAAAAACATCGTGGTGCTTTAAAAAATGCCAAATATCCTTCTTTTTCCTGCCTTCTTTCCTTCAGAATGAAAGTCTGGAAAGTTGTTTATTTTTTTAGATATACAGCTGTCAATCAAAGTTTTATTTTCGAAAATAGTCCTTCAGATTGGCGAATTTCCGGTCTGCTATCCTTTCGGTCAGAAAAAACGGATTCTCAGGAAGGTTGAAAAGCAAAATGACAGAATCATAACATCATATAATTCTACATCTGTATCGTTGTTTATTACATTTTATGCGAAAGAGTATTTTTGTTATTTTGTTTATCAAAACGAACAGACAGAAACAAAAGAGTTACTTAAACTGATAGATCTATGAAAATAAGAAAAATACAGACGGCGGCTTTGGCCTTTGCCTTGACGGCTTCGCCACTTTTGCATGCTCAATATAAGATGGATTTAAGGAAGGTGGTCCCGCCTGAAATCAATTATTTGAAGATGGGGCATCCCGGACCGGCAGGGCAGGAAATCCGGATCAATAATTTGTATCTGGAAGAAGGAGGGGTGGCGAAACTACCCGTTATGGGTGAGTTTCACTATGCCCGCATGAATCCCGAATATTGGAAGGATGCCTTGCTGAAAATGAAAGCCTCGGGAGTCAATATCGTGTCAACCTATTGTCTGTGGTCTTTACACGAAGAGCGCGAAGGGGAATTGTCCTGGGAGGGACACTTGAATTTGCGCCGTTTCATCGAGCTCTGCAAGGAAGTAGGTTTGAAGGTTCATCTGAGAGTGGGACCGTATTGCAATGCCGAAATCAGAAACGGAGGTTTGCCAGATTGGCTCGTTGGGAACAGGATGCTGGAAACCCGTTCCAATCATCCGTTATATCTGGCTTATGTAGAGCGCTGGTATCAGGCTTTGTATGAACAGGTGAAGGGACTGTTCTATAAGGACAACGGTCCAATCGTGGCCCTTCAGCTGGAGAATGAATATGTGAAGAGAGGGCAGATTATTCCTCATCTGACGACCTTGAAGAAAATGGCCGTCGGCATCGGGTTTGATGTACCTCTTTATACGATGACTCATTGGATGGACAGCGAGTATCCGAAGGGGGAGATTGTGCCGTATGCCGGTTTTTATATTGAAGCCCCCTGGACCACTTCGGGCAAGAACGAAATGCCGGTTTCCAACTTTGAGTTTTTTACCTACAACCGCTTGTCGGACAATATCGGTACGGACATCATCAAGATTGAAGGCGAAGTGGAGTCGCTGAGCGGTGAAAACAATGACTCTCCGTTCTTTACCTGTGAAGTGGGAGTGGGAAGCACCACCTTTTACCATCGTCGGGCTGTTGTACCCGAAGAAATGGCCGGTGAGAACATTAACCTCCGTTTGGGCTGTGGTGTGAATCTGATGGGCTATTACATGTATACGGGAGGAAGTAACCCGACGGGAAAAGTAAACACTTTCCAGTCATCGGGTCCAAGAATCAGCTATGATTATCAGGCTCCGGTCCGTGAGACGGGTACTTTGGGCACGGTGATGCAGGAGGTCCGAAAATATAACTATTTTATGAATGATTTCGGGGCCGCGTTGGCCCCAGCCGTAGCCTATCTGCCCAGATCCAACCAGGACCGTCAGAATTTACAATGGGCGGTGCGCCTGAACGGAAATTCCGGTTTCCTGTTCTGTTCCAATTACCTGTACCGCCGGGAGCGTCAGGATTTCCGTGGAGTCCGCTTTTCGGTGGAACTGCCGGGCGAAACGCTGGTCATGCCTCGGAAGAAGGTTAAGGTATCGGGCGGAACTTATTTCCTATGGCCGTTTAATCAGAACATGGGCGGAGTCTTGTTGAAGTACGCAACAGCACAGCCCGTTTGCTCGTTGAATGAAAATGGGGTGATGAATTATTTCTTCTTTGAAGATGATGGCATACCGGCCGAGTTCCTTGTCGATGCACAGAATGTTCAAGATGTCAAGGTAAAATCGGCGAAATGCCGTAAAGAAAAGAATGCTTATTTTATCGATCAGATTGCGCCCGGTAAAGATTGCCGGATTGAAATCGTGAAGAAGGACGGTTCGGTGGTCCGTTTGATTACGTTGACCGAGGAAGAATCCGACCGTATCTGGAAGGGGCGGATTGGAGAAAAGCAGTTTGTTGCTCTGACTGCCTCGTCGCTGATTTATGATCCGGAGGGCATTACCTTGATTGACAATAATCCACAGGCTCAGATAGAGCTCTTTGATCAGGGTATCTTTGAGAAAAAAGATTTTAGTGCCGAGCCGGTGAAGATTCAGGCCCGTGTCCGTGCCTTGGAACCCATGTCCGGCAGCCGCTGGATTGCTTCTGCTGGCGGTGAAGGCATAAAACGTCATTTTATGCTCCGTTCTTTTTCTGCTGTAGAAAAGGCCTGGGTGCGTTATGCGGCTGCCGACAGTTTGACCGTCCGGTTGAACCAAAAGGAAATAACGTGTCGCAATATGGGGGATTATTTCTTGGGCGAGATTACCTCTGCGGTTGCCGAAGGGGAAAATCTGGTGGAGTTTGACGCACCGGAACAGAAAGGCGTTTTGGCAGAATTCGAGATTCTGATGAAGAATGGAGAACGGATGGTCTGGAATACAGACGGCACCTGGCTTACCCGGCAAAATCGTCCGGTTCAATGCCTTGACCGGAGCGACCGTCCTAAAGAATATGCCGCCGGGGAGCATTTGGCCCTGTATGAAGTGGAAGTGCCGCGCCGGAATATAACTCCCGAAGAAACCCGCATGTATGTGCACTATAAGGGAGATGTGGCAGAACTCTATCACAACCGGATGTTGTCTGCCGATTCATATTACGACGGTACGCCTTGGATTGTGAGTCTCGACCGTTTGGGACAGACGAGCGACACAGATCCGTTGATCATCCGGATTCATGGTCTGGAATCAGCCGATGCTCCGATATATTTTGAGAAGCAGGTCAATCCGGCAGAGTGTGTCGTCCCGAAATTGGAATCTGTTGAAGTGAAGCAAGAATATCGTATTCATTTAAATTTAAAATAAAGATGAAAGAGAAATCGTTTTTACCATTATTGTCCGTTATGTTGGTCCAACCGACATTGGCTTTATGCGAAGAACCCGGAAAGTTGTCAGACAAACCGAACATCATTTATATTCTGGCCGATGATTTGGGATATGGCGACTTGGGAAGTTATGGACAACAACAAATAGAAACACCTAATCTGGACCGTCTGGCTCGGGAAGGTATGCGTTTTACGAATCATTATTCGGGACAGGCCGTTTCGGCCCCTTCACGTTGTGTGCTGCTCACCGGATTGCATACCGGTCATGCCTATATCCGCGGAAACGATGAGGTGGCTTCACGTGGTAATGTGTGGAGTCATGAGGCCATGCTGGCGGATTCCTCTTTGGAAGGACAGCGTCCGCTTCCGGCCCAAACGGTTATGATTCCGCGAAAACTGAAAGAAGGAGGATATACAACAGCCTGTATCGGAAAATGGGGATTGGGTTATCCGGGTTCGGTGAGCACTCCCAACAAGATGGGCTTTGATTTCTTCTACGGCTACAATTGTCAGCGTCAGGCGCATACTTATTTCCCTCCTTTCCTTTACCGTAATGAATGCCGGGAATATTTGGATAACAAACTGCTGGCTCCGGGCACCAAGTTGGATAAGGGAGCCGATCCGAGAAGCGAAGCCAGCTATGCCAAGTATATGCAGAACGATTTTGCGCCCGACCTGATGTTCCGGGAGATTCAGGACTTTGTAGACCGTTCCAAGGACGAGC
>CAJMQV010000027.1 GCA_905215575.1 uncultured bacterium
ATAGTAGACATTTTGTCTTTGATACGGTTTCGTTCACTTTGGTATCAGTGCACTTCGGCTGCGGGCGACAGGACCACACGGGCATTCAAGGCACGGGCCAGGTTACGACGCTCCAGACTCATGGTTTCGGGCATGACCAGCACCATTTTATAACCTTTCACCGCCGCTACCATTGCCAGACCTACACCCATATTTCCGCTGGTAGGCTCTATGATGGTGGCGCCGGGACGCAGGATGCCTTTACGCTCGGCATCCTCAATCATATACAGTGCGGGACGGTCTTTGGCACTGCCCGCCGGGTTGAAACTCTCCAGTTTGGCAATCAGATCAATGCCCAGACCGTATTTCCGGGAATAGGCATTCAGGCGCAACAGCGGCGTGTGTCCGATCAACTGGGTTAAACTTTCTGCGATTTTCATATCTGTACGCTTTATTCCTTGATGGTATCTTCCGTATAAATCAGTCCGTCGCGCATATGGATCGTGCGGTCGGTAATGCGTGCCAGTTCCTCGTCGTGCGTCACGATGACAAACGTCTGTCCGTACTGGTCGCGCAGATCGAAGAAGAGCTGGTGCAGTTCGGTCTTGTTTTTGGTGTCCAGACTTCCCGAAGGCTCATCGGCCAGAATCACGGCCGGATTGTTGATCAAGGCGCGGGCCACGGCCACACGCTGCTTCTCACCTCCCGAAAGCTCATTGGGCTTATGCTCGGCACGCTCCCGGATTTTCATAAAATCGAGCAGTTCCAGAGCACGCTGGCGCACCTCCTTTTCACTTTTTCCGGCAATGAAAGCCGGCAGCATGATATTTTCCAAGGCCGTAAACTCGGGCAATAGCTGATGGAACTGAAAGATAAAGCCTATCTGCGTGTTGCGGAACTCCGCCAGTTTGTTCCGCTTCAAAGCGGCCACATCAATCCCGTTAATCAGTACCTGTCCGGCATCGGGCTTGTCCAAAGTACCCATAATCTGGAGCAAAGTCGTCTTTCCGGCTCCGCTGGGACCGACAATGCTGACCACCTCGCGCGGAGCGATATGCAGGTCGATTCCCTTCAATACTTGCAATGCACCAAAACTCTTGGTTACACCTTTTATATCTATCATGATTCTTTCTCCTTTCGTTTATATCATAATCGGGTAAGCACATACTGTGCCAGATAGCATCCGAACACAGCCGGCATATAGCTGATGGTTCCGGTGGTGGACTTCTTGTTGCGTTCGTTCACGCGCAACACGGCATTCGGATCGGCCTGTTCGCTGGAGAACACTACGGGCACCTTGCGCCGCACTCCCTCTTTTTTAAGACGGGTGCGCACTGCCTTGCTCAGTCCGCAATGGTAGGTTTCCCAAAGATCGGCAAACTGCACCTGTGTAATGTCGGTCTTGGCACCGGCTCCCATACTGCACACAATAGGGATTTTACGCTTCAGCGCTTCCATAATCAAGGCACACTTGGGCGCTATGGTATCAATGGCATCGACAATAAAATCGTATTTCTGCGCATCGAGCAGTTCCGGCACACGCTCCGCTTCCAGATATTCCGGAAGAACGGTCAGTTCTATATCGGGATTGATTTCCCGGAAACGCTCGGAAAAGATGTCCACTTTCCGGCGGCCCACCGTAGAGTGCAGGGCGCACAACTGGCGGTTTATGTTACTGGGCTGCACACTGTCGGCATCAATCAGCGTGAGATGCCCCACTCCGCCCCGAGCCAGCAACTCGGCAGCATAACCTCCGACTCCGCCAACGCCGACCACCAACACATGTGCCCGACGGTAACGCTCCATCCGTTCAGGACCTACTAACTGACAGGTTCTCTCCTGCCATTCTGCTGTTATCATATTGACTTTATTCCTTTAATTTACGCCACGGACCGAACCACTCGTTGCCGGATTCGTAACGGTCGCGCGCAGTGCGTGGCTGCATGATGCTCATGGCCGGCATGGCTCCCGGCGCATAAGTATCCGGGAATACCAGCAACAAGCTGTTCTTCATATAATATTTCTTGATCTGATGCGGGATATGTTCGAACGACGGGCGGAAAGAAATGGATCCGCGACGCGCACATACCACTACCAGCAAATGATCTTCACGTATAATTTGTGACAGACGTTTCAACTCATTACCGCCGTCGGTTTCATGATACTCGGCACGAATGGACGGATGCTTCTTCAGCAAATATTTCCGGATGTGCTTCAAAGTCTTGGGATGACCATGATAGTCAATGCGGCAACCCAAGCCTTCGGCCAGACGACCGATACGCTCTACCCAATGCAGGAAGCCGGCCTCAAACTCTGCTTTCTCGGGAATAGCAACATGAATGCGGCGGATCGTATTGATCGGCATCGTGCTACGCACCATCATAATCTGTCGGTTCAGTCCGCTCAGCAGGCCAAGCAGTACAGGACCGAAGAAGGACTCTGTAGGCGAAGACTGCACATGCAGTCCGACCACCACCTCGGAATAATCATTTTCGCGCATGGCGTGAATGATACCATTGGCCAGATTCGTAGCCAGACGGACCTTGCTCTGCATCTGCACATTCGCAGCCGAAGCGATATGAGTGGCCTGTTCCAGAATTTTCTGTCCGCGCTCCCGGGCAGCATCATCATCGTCGAGCACCACATTCAAAGCCATCATCGGAAACTCACAATGCTCCTGACGCATCATCAAGGCCAGGTTCACAATCGGATCCACCGTTTCGGGATAGGCCAAAGCAATGAGCACTTTCTCATCCTCCAAAGGCTGGTCCTCAATGGTTTTCTCGGTCTGTAACGTGATTTTTCGCGCCGCATGCTCCGTAATGAACGAGCTGACAATGCAAGTTACCAAAATCAGAATCACGGTGCCGTTGAGAACATCCTCTCCCAGCAAACGACTGCCGTCGGGCATGATAATATTATAACCGACCAATACTGCGGCCAATGTTGCCGCGGCCTGCGCATTGCTCAGACCGAACATCAGATCGCGCTCCACACCGCTCATCTTATAAATTTTCTGGGTTACAAACGAAGCAATCCACTTACCCAACAGGGCGATGACAATCATCACGGTAGCCACGCGCAAAGCATCTCCTTCACCAAAGAGAATCTGCACATCGATAATCATACCGACACTGATGAGGAAATAAGGAATAAACAGCGCATTACCCACAAACTCCAGATGATTCATCAAAGGAGAGGAACGAGGAATCAGGCGGTTCAGCACGATACCGGCCAGGAATGCGCCCAAAATGCCTTCCATTCCGGCCAGTTCCATCAAACCGGCTCCTAAAAAGACCATGGCCAGCACGAAGATATATTGCACCACTCCGTCGTTGTATTTCTTGAAAAACCAGCGGCCGATGCGCGGAAAAGCATAAATCATAAATCCGCCCACAGCCAGAACCTTAATAAACATCAAGGGCCAGAACCAGTCGCCGGTAGACTCCTTGAACATTCCGGCAATGACAGCCAGAACCAGCAAGGTAAGCGTGTCGGTCACAATCGTACCACCCACGGCAATACTTACACTGCGATGCCGGGAAATACCGTAGCGGATGACAATCGGATAGGCAATCAGCGTATGCGAAGCATACATACTGGCCAACAGCACCGAGGTGATCAGATTATATTCCAGAATCCAGATGTTGGAAATAATTCCCAATCCCAAAGGAAAGAGGAATGCCAAAATACCCAGCACAAACGCCTTGTTTCCGATTCGCTTCATGTCCTGCATATCCATTTCCAGACTGGCCAGGAACATGATGTAATACAAACCCACTTTTCCGAAAAGCTCAAAACTGCTGTCTTTATCCAGAATATGCAAGCCATGAGGCCCGATCAATACACCCGCAATAATCATTCCGATAATGTGCGGAATCTTCAGGCGGCCGAGCAATACCGGGGCAAACAGGATGATGCATAACACGATGAAAAAGATCCACGTAGGGTCTGTTATCGGTAAATAGGCAGATAGTACGGGTATTTCCATATTCGGTACAAGTTTTAATCTTTTTGCAAAGAAACGAAAAAGTTTCGGTTTTTTTATCTTATATATATAATAAAATGCCTATTTTTGCAGCCGAAATCATCAAATAATTAAAGATTAATAAAATGAAAGTAGCAATTGTTGGTGCCAGCGGCGCCGTTGGTCAGGAATTCCTGCGTGTGTTGGAAGAAAGAAACTTCCCACTGGATGAGTTAGTGTTGTTCGGTTCTGAGCGTAGCGCCGGAAAGAAATACACTTTCCGTGGTAAGGAGATCGAAGTGAAACTTCTGCAACATAACGATGATTTTAAGGGCGTAGATATCGCCTTCACTTCTGCCGGAGCCGGTGTATCCAAGGAGTTCGCAGCCGACATTACCAAATACGGTGCAGTGATGATCGACAATTCCAGCGCCTTCCGTATGGACGAGGACGTACCTTTGGTAGTACCGGAGTGCAACGGTGACGATGCGCTGAACCGTCCGAGAGGTATCATCGCGAACCCGAACTGTACTACTATTATGATGGTAGTTGTGTTGAAACCTCTGGAAGAGCTGAGCCACATCAAGCGTATTCACATTGCCAGCTATCAGGCTGCCAGTGGTGCCGGAGCTGCAGCTATGGACGAACTGGAAACTCAATACCGTCAGGTGCTGAACGGCGAAGAAGTAACTGTAAACAAGTTCGCTTATCAGTTGGCCTATAACGTAATTCCTCAGATCGACGTATTCCAGGATAACGGATATACCAAAGAGGAAATGAAGATGTTCAAGGAAACTCAGAAGATCATGCACAGCGATGTTCAGTGCTCGGCTATGTGTGTTCGCGTTCCTGCTTTGCGTTCTCACTCAGAAGCTGTATGGATCGAAACAGAAAGACCTCTGTCTGTAGAAGAAGCACAGAAGGCCATTGCCAACGCAGAAGGCGTACAGCTGATGGACGATCCAGCCAACAAGGTTTATCCGATGCCATTGTTCCTGGCAGGCAAAGACGATGTATACGTAGGTCGTGTACGTAAGGATTTGGCAAACGAGAACGGTCTGACCTTCTGGTTAGTAGGCGACCAGATCAAGAAGGGTGCCGCTCTGAATGCCGTACAGATTGCAGAATATCTGATCAAAGTTGGAAACATCAAATAAGACCCGTTTCCAATTTTATTCACCCAATAATTAGCTCGGGAAATGACTCTTTCAAGAAATGGGAGTCGTTTCCCGAGCTTTTTTATAAAAATATTACCACGATAACATATTGATTTACAAAATACAAGAAGCACAAGACAGGGAAAACACAGATTTTTTTTGAAAAAAAGTTCCACAGAGATAGGGGTTTTTAAGAGGGGCTGCGTTTTGAAGATGAAAGCGGGACAGAAACAACGATCCCGACAGAACAATCAAACTGAAAAATTAAAAAGAAAATAATAACTAATTAAAAACTAATCTTATGAATCTGAAAGCAATCATCTTATCATTGTGTGTAGCATCTTCTGTTTCTGTAGCTCGTGCTGAATCTAAGTTTACCCCTTCAGAAAAGAAACACGACATCCGTTTATCTGTAAGCGACGGAACAACACTGACCATGACCGACATCTTCGGAAACGGATTTTCCGACGCACTGCTGGGCAGCAAGCGAAGTGATGAAAAAGTAATCGGAGTGTTCGGACTGGGATACCGTTACAACATCAACCGTTTCAGAGTGGGAGGTGATTTAGGATTTGCCATGCAGACCAGCAAGCTGAGTCTGAACGGACAAAAAACTCCTTCAATCGAAGAACGCAAACTGAACTTCATCATTTTGCCTACCGCTGAATTCATTTATTTCAAACGCAACCTCGTGGAACTCTACGGTTCGGCTGCTGCCGGAGTGAATTTGAGCCGCGAAACAGAGAAAGGACTGAATAGTGAAGGCAAGGAACTGGCCGACAAGAAAGCTTCCCTGACAACCTCTTTTGCCTATCAGGTGAACCCGATTGCCGTACGTGTCGGCAATGACCGCATCGGAGGCTTTGTTGAAGCCGGTTTCGGAACTAAAGGTTTCGTTACAGCCGGTATAAGCCTGGGCATCTGATCCCTTAAATAAGCACATCTGTTTCTATTCTATAATAATACCCTATCCGACATTCGTTTGTGAAAACGAAAAAGGATGATTTGAAAAAATCAATGAAAACATCCGTGGACTATGCGATATAGTCTGCGGATGTTTTCATTATAACACAATGAACCTATATTGTTGGATCAATCTTTCAAAAAAACAGAAATATCCCAAAAACGCTTACTCCTCCAAAATTTTAAAAAGGGATTCCAGAAAACAGAATTAATAAATATGCAAAATTACAGCTTATTTATCCCCACCTTATGCAATATTTATACAGAATCCATGCAAAACATGTCCAGAAAAGACTCCGCTCTTGTTACTTGAGCACAGACTGAATGCCCCCAAAACGCCCCGTTCTCTGTTGAAAATCATTATGAGGACCAGAAAAAAACATGCTGACGTTTAAAATAATGCGACCCGACGCTATCCCATAAAGCTATTTTCAACAAAGCAGATACTCCCTAAAGAGCAGTCAAGACTCTATGCTACAAAGAATTAAGCATAAGCCGACATCGCCAAACTTTCAGATTTTGAATCAAAGCCCCAAGCCACTGTATATTTTATATTCTGAAAGACTGATTATAGCAAAGTGTCAACAAGGAATCTTAAAAGGATTGGCAATACCGAAAAAAATATACTAACTAAAAACATCTTATTATCAACAATTTACAACGACAAACAAGAACAAATCCATATATATCCTCAAAAATTTTTCTTCAGAGATAGGGGTATTTTGTCCCTGCTGCGTTTTATCAACGAAAGCGGTTCAGAAAACAGACTTCTAAATCACTCCGCAGCCAACGAATTAAAAATAAAAAATAATATTAATTTAAAACGCAAACCTATGAAATTGAAAGCTATCGTATTATCTTTGTGTGCAGCATTATCCATCAGTGCAGTTCGTGCAGAATCTAAATTCACACCATCGGAAAACAAGCACGATATCCGTTTGTCTGTCAGCGACGGAACGACACTGACCATGACCGACATCTTCGGCGGCGCTTTATCCGAAGGCATTCTGGGCAGCAAACGTACCGATGAAAAAGTAATCGGAGTATTCGGACTAGGATACCGCTATAATATCCACCGTTTCAGAGTGGGAGGTGATCTGGGATTCGCCCTGCAGTCCAACAAACTGACTTTAAACGGACAGACTGCCCCTTCCATTAAAGAACGCAAGCTGAATTTCATGATCCTGCCTACCGCTGAATTCATCTATTTCAAACGCAATCTTGTAGAACTCTACGGATCAGCCTCAGCCGGAGTCAATCTGTGCCGCGAGTCAGAGCAAGGCCTGAATGACGAAGGAAAAGAACTGGCAGCAAAGAAATCTTCACTTTCCACTTCTTTTGCCTACCAGATCAATCCGATTGCCGTAAGAGTGGGCAACGACCGTATCGGAGGTTTCGTTGAAGCCGGATTCGGAAGCAAAGGATTTATTACAGCCGGCCTGAGCATGGGATTCTGATCCTCTCCCCAAAGCATCTGTCTTTATTCAATAATATAAAACAAGAACATCCGTACGTATGAAAACGAACAGGAAAGACTTATTCGAAACCAAATTCAAAGAATACTATCCCCGACTATGCAACATAGCCTATGGATATATTCCTGATACAGAGTCCTGCGAGGATGTGGTTCAGGAAGCATTCATCTCCATGTGGGAGAAAGGAAAAGACACACTGCCCGAAAAGGAGTTTTATGCCTACCTGATCCGCAGCGTACGCAACGGGTGTATCTCTTATCTGAGAAAGAACAAAAAAGGGATCGTCCTTTCTATCGAGGATCACCAGCCACTAATGGAACCGCTGGCCGAGCATCAGGAACAGGAAAAAGACCAGGTACATCCGGAAGATCTGCTGCATGAGATCATGAAAATCCTTCCGGAAAGATGCCGGGAAATATTTCTGATGAGCAAGCTGCACGCCATGAAGTACCGGGAGATTGCCCAGAAACTGAACCTCTCGGAAAAGACAGTGGAGAATCAAATGGGAAAGGCCATCAAACTGTTAAGGCAATACACTGCCAGCCGGCCACTCCCCTTCTTACTGACCTTTCTTTTATTTGAACTATTTATCCATTTATGGCAATGAAAAATCAAGATTATATCAATGAACTTTTGGGAAGATACTTCGCCAAAGAAGAACTGGACAGAGAGCAACAGAAAGAACTTGAGCTCTGGATGGAAAGTCACCCCGAAGAGTTCCGGAAACTGAAAAAAGTTATGGCGCATACAGAGGAAAAATTGCATACCGCTCCGATGTTCAACGCCGAACTCGCCTGGAAAAAGGTCGAGCCCAAACTGAAGACACAAAGACAACTCAGCATACGTCCCTGGAAAGTCATGACCGCCATAGCAGCATCACTCGTCATCGTCATGCTGGCTGTCCGCCTCATTCCGAACAGCAAGTCGCTGCACTACGAAAACCGCACGGCAAGCATTCAGAACATTCTGCTGCCCGACAGTTCGGAAGTGACTCTGTTCCCGAATGCCACACTTGATTGCCGGATCGCAGAAAATGATGGCGACCGCAAGGTAAACATGAACGGAAAAGTGTTCTTTAAGGTAAAACGCAGCAAAGGAAGACGATTCCAGATCAAAGCCGAAGAAACATTCGTTGAAGTGCTCGGAACGTCCTTCATTGTAGACGCTTCACAAAAAAGCAAGACCAAAGTACAGGTACGGAGCGGAAAAGTAAAGGTGTCTTCCGGCAGTTCGGAAGTGGAACTGGAGAAAAATGAACAGGTAGAAATCTCCGGCAGCAAAATCACCATGAAGACAATTGACCAGCCCGCACAAGTCTTCGGATTTGTAGAAAAAGAACTGGTGGTGCAAAATGAACCGATTACAGAAGTAGTCAAGGACATTGAAACCCTCACTGGAGTACAAATTACCCTAGAGTCTGCGGTAAGCAAAAACAAAATTACCACTCGCCTGGATCTGAACCAGATTGAACAGATTGTAAAAGAACTGGCCAACCTGTGTCAATGCCAATACGAAAAAACAGACTCTTATCATTATAGGCTCTTTAGCAAATAAATATGAGAATTAAACGCTCGTGGATTCTATTTTTACTGTTTTGCTGGCTGTGCCCCATCGGGGTGCAGCCACAAACGTCATATGCCGACCGGCCGATTTATCTGAAACCGGGGAAAGCGACCTTGCAGAATTGGATGCAATGGATAGAACAGAAGCAGGGCATTACCTTGTCCTACAACACTTCTCTTTTGGATCTGAACGAGCAGATTTCCTTTGGAGAAGCCGACACACTGACCGTGGCACAACTGCTCGTACGCCTGATGCCTTCCTTTCATATATCCATTCAGGAAAGCTCAGCAAACAAACTGCTTCTCCAAATCACACCCCGAAAGAGCTATCAGCTGACCGGAAACATCAAGGAAGAGGAAACAGGAGAAAAGCTGAACGACGCGTATGTCACCTTAATGGAAACCAGCACAGGAAAGACCTATACAACCCTGACAGAGGACGGTATGTTTACTTTGAACATGCTGGAGGGAAACTATAAACTGAGAACACACTATATGGGTTATCATCCGGTACAGCAGCAGGTGGCTTTAAATGAAAACCGTCACTTGAATATCAGAATGAATCCCGTATCCATCGAACTGAAGGAAACCACCGTGCGTCCCAATATGTCTCCCATGGAACTGGACGAGTCTTTACCGACCAACAAACTGACCTTCACAAATGCCAATCTGTTCTCGCAAATGAGTATTCTGCCCGGAGTCATCGGTTCGCCCATGGGCATTCATTTTCAGGTAAACGGCGGCGGAGATGATGAAAATCTGTTACTGGTAGATGGAGTACCGCTATATCATTACGGACATATGAACAACATGATGTCACCTTTCAACGGTGATGCCATCAAGAATGTTACCTTTCACCGCAGTTTTTTCCCGACACAATTTGAAGGAAGACTGTCCTCTGTCACCGACGTGCGTATGAAAGAAGGTAACAAGCAGGAACACATGCGCACCCTGTCCTTGGATATGCCTGCCGCAGCAGCTACCTTCGAAGGACCGATCGTGAAGGACAAACTGTCGTATATCGTAGGAGGACGACGCAGCTGGCTGGATTTCTTTGACGAACTGGTCCGCGACGAATTGCGCATGAACCATTCCTACTGGGATGCCCATGCCAAACTGTCTTGGGATATCAGCTCCAAACAGTCCATGCAGGCTATGGTCTATCAGGCCGACGACCGCTTTTATTATCCGAATGACGCAAACGAGAATGAAACTCTGATGAAATGGAGGAACCAGATTTATCAGTTGGGGTATCAGGCTATACTCGGAAAAAGTTTCTCTGTGTCATCAAATCTGGCATATACAGACTATTCCAACCAGGCACAAATGGGTACGATAGATTCCGACGAAACGACATTTCTGAAAAGCGGCATACGCTCCATGTCGTGGATGACATCGTTCAATTATCAGCAGGATCCCGTCTATCATGCCAGTTGGGGTATGCGCCTCTCACGTGATATCTACGAAATGGCCGTATTCGGCGACACCCTGATGAACCGGAACGAACCGGTCAATCAGCTTTCACTATTCTATGACAACCGGATTCGGATTACACCCGACCTGTCAGTTCAGGTTGGTGTCAACTTCGTATATTATGCTCCGGATAATTATCGGAACTATACAAGCATACAGCCGCGCTTCATGCTCAAATACTCTTTACCCAAGAACAATCTTATTTATGCCAGCGCTTCGCGGATGGAGCAGTTCTATCACTACATCTGCATCGAGAATTTCGCCTTGCCTACCGACTTCAGAATGCCCAGCATCGGCAGTTTCCGGCCGCGCACATCGGAACATTACGAAGTAGGCTGGAAGCATTTTCTGACAAAAGGGTACTGCGAAATATCTTCTTTCTTCAAAACACGACGCAATGTCCTGTCTCTCCGTCCGGATGTGTTTCCGGAAAATGATCTGTGGAACGAATATATTATGAAAGGAAAAGGATACAGCTACGGAGCCAAGGCATATCTCACACAAAGCTGGAAGAAATGGTCACTGCAGGCTTCTTATGCCTACATCAGAAGTATGGAGAAATATTCTGTCATGGCAGAATATGGCACTGTTCCTTCGCTTTACGATATCCCTCACTCGTTTGCTACGGCTGTAAGCTTTCAGTTTACCAAACATTCTTCTGTATCTGTCGGTGGAGAAATCCGTTCGGGCCGGGTAAGAGATATGAGCGATGATATGGACTTTGATACGGAAATTCAATTCCGTGGATATCGTGACCCGCTGATGTACCGGCTGGATGCCGGATACGGCTATCAACGGACTTTCAGGAAATCTATTTTAGCTCTGCGTGTCGGTCTGTACAGTATTATAGGAAATCCACCGGATGAAGATATAGAGAATTTTTATTTTGTGGCTTACCAGCAGAATTGTCTGCCGTATGCTACTATCAGCTTTAAGTTCTAGCCGTCGGCATAAAACAGGATATAAATAAAAAACGGAGTTGTGCAGTATGATCTGTCACAACTCCGTTTTTTATAATTGATTACAATGGAATGTTTCCGTGTTTCTTTGGAGGCAGAGTATTCATCTTGTTGCGGGCCATCTCCAATCCCTGAATCAACTTCTTACGAGTGTCTTTAGGCTCGATGATTTCATCGATATAACCCAATTCAGCCACACGATAAGGATTGGCGAAGTTTTCCTTGTATTCCTGAATAGCCTTCTGCTTGGTCTCTTCGTCAGCCTTGCGGTAAAGGATGTTCACAGCACCTTCGGCACCCATCACAGCCACTTCGGCAGTAGGATAAGCAAAGTTCACGTCAGAACCGATCTGCTTGCTGGACATCACGATGTAAGCACCACCGTAAGCCTTACGGGTAATCACTGTCAGTTTAGGCACTGTAGCCTCTGCATAGGCAAATACGATCTTGGCTCCGTGACGGATGATACCGTTGTGCTCCTGATTGGTTCCGCAAAGGAATCCCGGCACGTCTACGAAAGTAACCACCGGAATGTTGAAACAGTCGCAGAAACGGATGAAACGGGCCATCTTGTCAGATGCATCAATATCCAGCACACCTGCCAGATAAGCCGGCTGGTTAGCAACGATACCTACTGAACGACCGCCCAGACGACCGAATCCTACCAAGGCATTCTTAGCAAAATGCGGCATGATTTCAAAGAAGTAATGATCATCCAGAACAGGTTCGATGATATCCTTCATATCGTAAGGCATATTCGGATCAACCGGAACTACAGTCTGCAAAGCCTCCTCAATACGGTTCACATCATCCTTTGAAGGATTTACCGGCGCGTCGTCCATATTGTTTGACGGCAGGAAGCTGAGCAGTTCACGGATAGCCATCAGCACCTCTTCCTCGCTGTTGCCCAGGAAGTGTGATACGCCGCTCTTGCTGCTGTGGGTATAAGCACCACCAAGTTCCTCCTTGTTTACATCTTCGTGAGTCACGGTCTTCACTACATCCGGTCCGGTCACGAACATATGGCTGTTCTCCTTTACCATGAAGATAAAGTCGGTCAAAGCCGGAGAATAGCAGGCACCACCGGCGCAAGGGCCCATGATGGCAGAAATCTGTGGAATCACACCCGAAGAAATAGTGTTCTGATAGAAAATAGAGGCATATCCTGTCAAGCTCTCTACTCCCTCCTGAATACGGGCACCACCTGAATCGTTCAAGGCAATGATCGGAGCACCGTTCTTCAGAGCCAATTCCTGAACCTTAACAATTTTCTTAGAGTTTACAGCGCTCAATGTACCACCGTAAACGGTAAAGTCGTAAGCGTAAACAAACACCAGACGGCCATTGATCTTACCATATCCGGAAACCACTCCGTCACCCGGAATATGGTTTTTATCCATACCGAAGTTTGTGCATTTGTGAATGGCCAGCTTGTCCATCTCCACAAATGTACCCTTGTCCAGCAACATATCAATGCGCTCGCGGGCAGTCATCTTACCACTTTCATGCTGCTTCTGGATGCGGTCTACACCACCACCGGCTTCGGCAGCCTTATTGATCTCATGAAACTTGTTATATTGTTCTTCTCTTTCCATGTTTATTTATCCTCATCTAAAGTTAAAAGAATAAGAACTTGATCGGCAGCTACCGTATCTCCTTCTTTTATTAGGATCTCTTTTACTGTACAGTCAGAGCTTACCTTATAGTTACTCTGCATCTTCATGGCTTCAATAACCACTGCTGTATCACCGGCGTTCAGATGATCACCGACCTGAACCGGAACGCTGACGATCTTACCCGGCATCGGCGATACGATCTTATTGTCTTGCAGTTCATCCGAACCTTTCTTCATGCGCAGATATTTGGCGCTGGAATCAATAATCTCTACATCGTAAGTAGAGAAATTGGTATTCACCTTATAGTTCTTTCCATTATCTGAACGCACGAACTCCGCATTGTAAGATTTTCCTGCATAGAGAACAGAACATCCGCCACGTTCCACCATCGCCACGTCTACTTCATATTCAACACCGTCAATGCTGATATGAACATTGTTGCCTTCTTTGCTGAGCAGCTGCACATCGGCCACTCGATCACCAATACGTATTTCCATAATTAAATTCTTAGAACACCTTTATGTAAACCGAAGGCTCGCCAGCGACTGATCGGACTGTTGTCCTTCAAACCGGCAGAAGCATTCTCTTCCAAATTCATCAGATAGTCAATATAGGCTGCGATAATCGCAATATTCTCAGCTGTACCCTTAGAACTGTTCTTATGCTTCAGGGCCTCGGCATTCTTTGCGATAAAGCCTGTATCATAATGTCCCTCCACAAAATCAGGAGTAGACATGATCTTTCTCAAATAACTGATATTGTTCTTCACACCTGTAATCTTGAACTCATAGAGCACACGACGCATACGCTCAATGGCATACTCACGGTTCACCGCCCAAACAATCAGCTTACCGATCATTGGATCATAGTGGATCGGAATTTCATAACCCTCGTACACATAACTGTCGAAGCGTACACCAATTCCATTCGGCTCTACCAACTGACGGATCATTCCTGGTGAAGGCATGAAGTTGAACTCAGTATCTTCTGCACAAATACGGCACTCGATGGCATGTCCACGCTGCTTGATATCTTCCTGCTTCAGACGCAACGGCAAACCACTGGCCACATTGATCTGCTCCTTAACTAAATCCACGCCGACCACTTCCTCGGTAATCGGATGCTCCACCTGCAAACGGGTGTTCATCTCCAGGAAATAGAAGTTACGGTTCTTATCTACCAGGAATTCAATGGTTCCGGCACCGACATAATTAACAGCCTTGGCAGCGGCAACTGCAGCCTGCCCCATCTTTTCACGCAACTCAGGAGTAACAAATGGAGAAGGGCTCTCCTCTACAATCTTCTGATTTCTGCGCTGTACAGAGCACTCACGCTCATACAAATGGATCACATTGCCATACATATCTCCCAGAATCTGGAATTCAATATGATGCGGCTCTTCTACAAACTTCTCGATATAAACCGTGTCATCACCAAATGAAGACAAAGACTCAGACTTGGCAGAAAGATAAGCCTCTTTCACTTCACTCTCATCGTGAATCAGACGGATACCTTTACCGCCACCTCCCATAGAGGCTTTCATCATCACAGGGAAACCGATTTCCTTGGCTACTGCCAAAGCTTCTTCTGGACTCTGCAAACCTTTTTCAGTGCCAGGAACAACAGGAACCTGAGCGGCTTTCATGCAAGTACGCGCCGAGATCTTATCACCCATCATATCCATGGTTTCAGCGGTAGGACCAATGAAGATAATGCCTTCTTCCTTACAACGGCGTGCAAATTCAGAATTCTCAGAAAGGAAACCATATCCCGGATGGATAGCATCAACCTGATGTTTTTTTGCCGCAGCAATAATCTTATCAATGTTCAGATAGCTGTCTTTCGATGCTGCCGGACCGATACAGCAGGCCTCATCTGCATACAACACATGCTTGGCAGTTCTATCAGCCTCAGAAAATACGGCCACAGAACGGATCTCCATCTCTCGGCAAGAACGCATGACACGTACAGCAATTTCTCCACGATTGGCAATCAACACCTTACGAATTGCTCTGTGATGCGGGGTATTAGTAGATACAACCATATTTGTTTGATTTATTTGTTGTAGTTTTGTTTACACGGAATCATATCCTCAGTGCCTCCGTCCATCTAAGATACAAAGACAAACGCAGAAACAGCCTTAAATATCACAAAATTCCGGCATTTGTGCAAAATTAATGTTTTTTTTCGGATTCCACATCTTAAAGCCTTATTTTTCTCCTATTTATATCTTATTAGAAGATTTAATAAGGTTCTTGTTATCAAGATAAAGCTGTAAAAATACTTTTATCCGCTACACAATAAAAATAAACCTGCATATCCTTGAATACACAAGAACATGCAGGTTCACCTTTATTTAATGCCAGTCCGGAATATCTTCTCCGGGAGCATAATAGTCTACCAAAGTCACATCAAACATGATCGTCGAATAGGCCGGAATCTTATCCTGGGCAGTTTCACCATATCCTAAAGTCTCAGGAATATAAATCATCCAGCGGTCACCGCAATGCATATACTGCAAAGCCGTACCAAAACCGGTGATTGTTCCCGACACTCCCAACAATTTCGGGAAAGCCAGATTCAGATCCAACGGTGGAACGAAGCTATAGTCAAATACATCCTGCACTATAGTGTCCTTGCCGTTTATCACATCTTTTGTGGGCATCAGCATACCTCGATAATGCACACGAACGGTATCTGTCGACATCGGACAGCCTTTACCGGTTCCTGCATTCAGAACTTTTACACAGATCGAATCGGTCAGCTTGGCAGCACTGCCTGCCACTTTATAATAGCTCTGATACATTCGCCAGTCGCAGTTTTGCTCCCACTGGTCGCCATACTCAGCCTTCGCGGCAGCAATTGCGCGCCGGGCCGTATCCGCTACCTGCTCAAAATACACAACATTACGCTGTTTCCAACCTTCATACTTATTAAAAGTCGCATCGTTTTCCTCACAGGCAACCAATGCAAAAGCCGACAGAAACAGGCAACACAGATACCATACGCATTTTTTCATCTCTTTATCGGGTTTTATGGATTATAAAATTTTCTTCAGCAATGAAGTGATGCTAACCTGATCTTCGATCAACGCACGCAATTCACTTACCGGAACACGTTTCTGCTCCATCGTATCACGATAACGCAGAGTAACGGTGTTATCCTTCAATGTATCATAGTCTACTGTTACGCAGAACGGAGTTCCCACAGCATCCTGACGACGGTAACGCTTACCGATTGAGTCTTTCTCGTCATACTTGCAGTTGAAGTGGAAACGAAGGTCGTTGATAATTTCGTGTGCCTTCTCTGGCAGACCGTCTTTCTTTACCAACGGCATAACAGCCAACTTCACCGGTGCCAAAGCTGCCGGCAACTTCAGAACGACACGAGTTTCGCCGTTCTCCAACTTCTCCTCCTGATAACTGTGGCTCATGATGGTCAGGAACATACGATCCACACCAATAGAAGTTTCGATCACATACGGAGTATAGCTTTCGTTGGTTTCCGGATCAAAGTACTCGATCTTCTTTCCAGAGAACTTAGCGTGCTGGCTCAAATCGAAGTTTGTACGGCTGTGAATACCCTCTACCTCCTTGAATCCGAAAGGCATCTTGAACTCGATATCAGAAGCAGCATTTGCATAGTGTGCCAACTTCTCGTGATCGTGGAAACGATAGTTCTCCGCACCGAATCCCAAAGCCTGGTGCCAAGCCATACGGGTCTTCTTCCAAGTCTCGAACCAATCCAGTTCGGTTCCCGGCTTTACAAAGAACTGCATCTCCATCTGTTCGAACTCACGCATACGGAAAATA
>CAJMQV010000028.1 GCA_905215575.1 uncultured bacterium
CCAGGCCTTCAAGAATGCCGCTCCTAAGTTGCTCGAGCCTATTTATGATGTAGAGGTGTTTGTGCCTTCAGACAAGATGGGTGATGTGATGAGCGATTTGCAGGGTCGCCGTGGTATGATTCTGGGTATGTCCAGTGAAAACGGATATGAGAAGCTGGTGGCTAAGGTTCCGTTGAAGGAAATGTCCAACTACAGCACCTCATTGAGTTCACTTACCGGCGGTCGCGCTTCATTCATCATGAAGTATGCCAGCTACGAATTGGTTCCGGCAGACGTTCAGGCTCAGCTGATGAAGCAGTTTGAGGCTACAGAGGGAGCTGAATAATGAAATTGCTATTCATTATTGCCTTGGGGCAATATATGCTAAGATGACTATAATGAGAGCCGCATCTGCTTCTTTCCTGCTTTTAAGAAAGATTCAGATGCGGCTCTTTTTTCTTTTTAAATATATAAATAATGTGGTTTAGTTTATTATACAAACATAAGTCTGGTTGTTATTGTTAATTCGGTTAAAATTGCCGATTTTTTTTGAAGTTTCAATTTATTTTCTATAAATGGTGCTTTATATTTGCGGATATGAAGAAGTCAACTATTTGGATAATCAGTGTAATCATGGGGTGTTCGCTGCTGGCGTTACTCTATTTGCAGACCACCTATATTCGGCAGATGACCAAGATGCGTAAGGAGCAGTTCGATGAGTCTGTCTTCCGAAGCCTGGATCAGGCTGCACGTAATTTGGAGCAGAACGAAACATTCCGGTATTTGGAGAAGATCTCTTTGGAGTCAGAACTCTATCGGAATCAGTTGGATTCAATAGACTATCTGCTCATGTTGCAGAGCGGTCCTCTGATAGATAGTGCCAAGAAGTTCAATTCCTCTTTTCAGGTAACCGGCAAGATCAAGAAGCCTTCAAAAATGCCAAAGGCACTGACCTTGAAAAGCAAGAATTCCATCAGCGAGGCCTCCAAGGCTTTTCAAGCTTTTGTGAAGAATGCTTATGTGTATCAGAAAGGAGTGCTCGACGAGGTGATTTACTCCATCCTCTATCAGGCCAGCAACCGTCCGCTGTCGGAGCGTATCAATTTCAAGCTCTTCGATCAGGACATCCGTTCGGCGTTGGAGTGCAACGGTATTCATTTGCCCTATCACTTTACGGTGACTACGAGCGACGGTCGCGAGGTTTACCGTTGTCCCGATTATGAGGCGAAAGGAGAGGAATACACCTATTCGCAGGTGCTTTTCCGCAACGACTCCTCAAATAAGATGGGCATTGTGCGGATTCATTTCCCCGACATGAACCACTATATTCTAGGAACGGCGCGAATGATGATCCCCTCGCTGATATTTACGGTGATTCTGCTGATCACGTTTATCTTTACGGTCTACATCATTCTGAGACAGAAGAAAGTGTCGGAGATGAAGAACGATTTCATCAATAACATGACCCACGAGTTCAAGACTCCGCTTTCGTCTATTTCTCTGGCAGCCCAGATGCTGGCCGACCAGTCTATCAAGAAGAGCGACCAGATGTATGAAAGCCTTTCACGGGTGATCAATGACGAAACCAAGCGCTTGCGCTTCCAGGTGGAGAAAGTGTTGCAGATGTCGCTTTACGACCGGGATAACATTGCTTTCAAGCAGAAGGAGGTTGATGCCAATGCTTTGATTGCCGGCGTGATCAAGACCTTTACCTTGAAAGTGTCGCAGAACGGAGGCGAAATAACATCGGATCTGCAGGCTGAAGATGCCCAGATCTATGTAGACGAGATGCATTTCACGAATGTGATTTTCAATCTGATGGACAATGCCGTGAAATACAAGCGCGATGATGTGCAGTTACATCTGACCTTGCGTACCTGGAATGCTCATGGCAAGCTCTATATCAGTGTAGAGGATAATGGAATCGGCATTCAGAAGGATGATTTGAAGCGCATCTTTGAAAAATTCTATCGTGTACACACCGGTAACAAGCACGATGTGAAGGGCTTCGGTCTGGGACTGGCCTATGTGAAGAAGATCATTGATCTGCACAAGGGTACGATCCGTGCCGAGAGTGAATTGGGAGAAGGAACTAAATTTATAATAACAATACCGATATTAAAAAACTGAAATTATGGAAGATAAGTTAAGAATTCTGTTGTGTGAAGACGATGAGAGCCTGGGTATGCTGCTCCGTGAATATTTGCAGGCAAAGGGATATGACGCAGAGCTTTATCCCGATGGAGAAGTAGGTTACAAGGCTTTCTTGAAGAACAAGTACGATATGTGCGTGCTCGACGTCATGATGCCGAAGAAGGACGGTTTCGCCCTGGCTCAGGAGATCCGTCAGATCAATCAGGAAGTGCCAATTATTTTCCTTACGGCCAAGAACCTCAAGAAAGATATCTTTGACGGTTTCAAGATTGGTGCCGATGATTACATCACCAAGCCGTTCTCTATGGAAGAGCTCGTATTCCGTATGGAAGCCATTCTGCGTCGAGTAAGAGGCAAAAAGGTGAAGGAAACAAGCGTATATAAGTTGGGTAACTTTACTTTCGACACCCAGCGTCAGATTCTGTCTATCGGCGAGAAGCAGACCAAGCTGACTACCAAGGAAAGCGAATTGCTGTCATTGCTGTGTGCTCATGCCAATGATGTGCTGCAGCGTGAGTTGGCTCTGAAGACTATCTGGATTGACGACAATTACTTCAACGCACGCAGTATGGATGTATACATCACCAAGTTGCGTAAGCACCTGAAGGACGATCCGTCTATCGAGATCAACAATGTTCACGGTAAGGGATACCGGTTGATCGTTCCAAGAGAAGAGGAATAATCTTTAAATGACACATAAAATAAAAACAGGCAACCGAAAGGCTGCCTGTTTTTATTTCCTTATCTGGATAGATTAAGTTTACGACACGGAAAAACGTGAATTCTTAGTTCTGGTATTTCTTGTTCAGGATGATGTGTGCAATCAAGCCGATGATCATCAGCACCAGAGCACCGCCGTTAACCATATTGTTGTCTACCCAGCCAAATGTATAGCTTAGAATCAAAATGATGGCTCCTAATATAATAAGGAGCAGTCCTAAATACTTCATACTGTTTATTATTATTTTAAGTTGTTTTTTTCTTGAATGGTCCCACAAATTAAAGCATAATTCTTTAAAAACAGAAACTTTTCTAAATAAAAAAACAATAATAGGGTGATAAATTAGTCTTTTGTATTTGAAAACACTTTTCTTAATACATCCTGACTAATCCTCATTTCCTCGATGCCCAGTCCGCGCAGGGCTTCTTTCAAGGTCTTGTTGGCCACGTATCTTGATTTGTCTTCCAGACTTTTTCCGTATGCGGTGAGATAAATCAAATTGATTCTCTTGTCATTATCGCAGGCCGTTCTTTTTACCAGATTCTGCTTTTCCATATTGTTGATCAGCCGGGTCATGCTGGGCTTGTCCTTGAATGTGGCATGACACAGTTCCTGTTGTGTCACCCCTTCTTTCTCCCAAAGAAAAAGCAATACGGTCCATTGTTCCGGAGTGATTTCCAGATTATATTCCCTGAAGTTGCGGTAAAGCTTCCGGTTTATGGCTGCAGAAACCTTGCCATTGAGGATGGCAAAGATCAAATTGATGTCAAAGCTAAATTGTTCCACTACCTGATGTCTTGATTAATTAATTTCAGATAAAACAAATATACGATGTTTTTACCAACTAAATAGGAAAAAATCCTTATTATTATAGATTTTTGAATCTTATGGCAGATTTTTATACTCGGAATTATATTAACTTCCATGAAAAATCTTAAAAAAAAGAGCGAACTCTTGCAAGATCAATCAAATCCTGCTATCTTTGCACCGCATTTTGAAATTTAACAAATAATCTATTAATTAACGTATTTATGAATCAATACGAAACCGTTTTCATTTTAACTCCCGTTTTGTCTGATGATCAGATGAAGGAAGCGGTCAATAAGTTCAAGGGTATCCTGACCAGCAATGGTGCAGAGATTATCAACGAAGAGAACTGGGGCCTGAAGAAGTTGGCTTATGCTATTGATAAGAAATCAACAGGTTTCTACATCCTGATTGAGTTCAAGGCACAGCCAGAGGTAATTAAGACTTTGGAAGTAAATTACCGTCGTGATGAGAAAGTACTTCGCTACTTGACTGTAAAGATGGAGAAGTACGCAGCAGAATATGCTGAGAAGAGAAGAAATAACAAAGTTAAAAAGGAGGATTAATCATGGCACAGCAATCAGAAATCAGATATTTGACTCCGCCCACAGTTGACGTAAAGAAAAAGAAATACTGTCGTTTCAAGAAAAGCGGTATTAAGTACATCGATTATAAGGATCCTGAGTTCTTGAAGAAGTTCTTGAACGAGCAGGGTAAGATCCTTCCACGTCGTATCACCGGTACTTCTTTGAAGTATCAGCGTCGTGTTGCTCAGGCTGTTAAGAGAGCTCGTCACTTGGCTCTTCTTCCATTTGTAACTGATATGATGAAATAATAAAGGAGGAGTAAGCATGGAAATTATATTGAAAGAAGACGTTATTGGCTTGGGTTACAAGAATGATATTGTAAATGTAAAGCCTGGTTACGGACGTAACTATCTTATTCCTACTGGTAAGGGTGTTATCGCTTCTGAGTCTGCTAAGAAAGTTTTGGCAGAGGATTTGAAGCAGAAGGCACACAAGTTGGAGAAAATCAAGAACGATGCATTGGCATTGGCTGCTAAGTTGGGTGAGGTTTCATTGACTATCCCTACAAAGGTAAGCGCTACTGGTGTTATCTATGGTTCAGTAAACAGCTTGCAGATTGCAGAAGAGTTGCAGAAGAAGGGCTTCAGCATCGATCGTAAGATCATCATCGTTAAGGATGTTAAGGCTGTAGGTTCTTACGTAGCAACTGTTAAGCTTCACAAGGAAGTTTCTGTTGAGATTCCTTTCGAAGTTATCGCAGAAGAGGCTTAATAAACATACTATATTTAAAAAGAGCAGGATTTATTCCTGCTCTTTTTTTTATGCGGACAGCTCTATGGGGCTGTCTTTTTTTTGTTGTTTTTGTTGAGGCTTTTAGGAAACGGTCCCGACCGTTTGATGAAATCGTTCCGATGAATTTTTGATTTCGTCGTGATCGTTTTTAGGAGTGGTTGGGGTATGGTTGTCCGGGAGCTATGGTGAAGAGTCTGTTTGTCTTTGGGTGGCTTGTGTTTTCTGTTTTGTATCCGGATGGTTGTTTGGCGGGGAGTTTGTTTGCTTTTTGTGTGAATGGAATATGTTTGCAAAGAATGATGAGAAATGATGTGGCGGCTCTTGGGAGAGGGTGTTGCTTCGTTTTGGGCAATAAAAAAAGGTTTGCCCTCTAAAGGACAAACCTCATTTCTTTTTTGCTTTCGTAAGCTGAAATTATTCAGCTACAGGAGCTGCAGTAGTGTCAGCAGCTACAGAGTCAGTTGTAGCTACAGAGTCAGTAGCAACTGAATCGATAGTCTCAACTGCTACAGTGTCAGCTGCGATGCTGTCAGTTGCAGGAGCCTGCTCAGTTTTGTTACCACAAGATGCGAAAGTCATAGCCAAACCTGCTACGAAAACAAATGCTAATTTTTTCATTTTTCTGCTTTTTTAAATCTGTAAAACAATCAATTGCTTATTAAAACACTGCAAAGGTAAGGAGTTTTTTGATACGTTGTACCACTTTGGGCAATTTTTTTTCTTACTTTTTTCTACTTTTATTGTAATATACTGTATATCAAGTATTTGTGAAATGTTAAAAATGAAACCCATTTCAAAATAAAATCCCAATAAGCGTATTTTTTGGTTATGAAGCCCGTTTTTGAAGGGTTTTGTCAGGTTATGATTCTTATTAAAATCTAATTAATGAAGAGAATGCGGGAGTATATGGTCGTTTTTTTTTATTTTTGTATTTCGTATCTATATAATAAAATATGACCGAAGCATCTATATTTCAAAATAAAAAGGCGGCTTACTATACTTTGGGTTGTAAGCTTAATTTTGCCGAGACTTCTTCAGTAGGAAAACTTCTGAAGCAAATGGGAGTGGAAACCGTGCGCGAAGGAGAGAAGGCGGATATTTGTATTATCAATACCTGTTCGGTTACCGAGGTGGCCGATCACAAGTGTCGTCAGGCCATTCATAAGATGGTAAAACAGCATCCCGGCGCTTTTGTTGTGGTAACCGGATGCTATGCCCAGCTCAAGCCCGGAGTGGTTTCTGCCATAGAGGGCGTGGATTTGGTGTTGGGTGCCGAGCAGAAAGGCGATATTCTGAAATATCTCGAAGAGCGCCTGCCGCTGTTGCCGCAGGAAAGAAAACCGGCAGATGCCGCGCATGAATCGTTTACGGTGGCTGTGAAGGATATCCGCACTTTTGCGCCTTCCTGCTCTTGTGGCGACCGCACACGCTATTTCCTCAAGGTGCAGGACGGGTGCGATTATTATTGTACCTATTGTACCATTCCGTTTGCCCGCGGACGGAGCCGTAACGGTTCCATCGCCTCGCTGGTGGAACAGGCCGAAGGGGTGGCTCGCGAAGGGGGAAAGGAAATTGTGCTGACCGGAGTGAATATCGGTGATTTTGGCCGTACCACGAAAGAAAGTTTTCTGGATCTGATCCGTGCGCTCGATCAGGTTGAAGGTATTGAACGCTATCGTATCTCTTCTATCGAGCCGAATTTGCTGACCGATGAAATCTTGCAGTATTGTGCCACATCGCGTGCCTTTATGCCGCATTTCCATATTCCGTTGCAGAGCGGAAGCGATGATGTATTGCGCCTGATGCGCCGCAAGTACGACACAGCTCTGTTCCGTTCCAAGGTGGAGCGTATCCGTGAGCTGATGCCCGATGCGTTTATCGGGGTGGATGTCATTGTGGGAACACGTGGCGAAACGGAAGCTTATTTCGAAGATGCCTACCGTTTTATCGAGTCGCTCGATATTTCGCAGCTGCACGTGTTCAGTTATTCTGAACGTCCGGGCACCAAGGCTTTGGAGATTGATCATCAGGTCAGTGCCGAAGAAAAGCATCGCCGCAGCCAGATCCTTCTGGATTTGTCCGACCGCAAACTGAATGCTTTCTATCAGCGCTATCTGGGACAGGAGCGCAGCGTGCTGCTCGAGCGTTCCAAGAATCCGCTGGTGATGCACGGCTTTACTGATAATTACATCAAGGTGGAGCTGCATCCGGAAACTCCGCTTGAGGATAACCGCATAGTTCGCGTACGTCTGTTGGATCTGAATCCGGAGAATGGTATGGTCAATGCTCAATTAATATAATTTCTATGGAAGAGAATAAAGACAGAGATCGCGTGGCTGTGGTCATCTTGAACTGGAATGGAAAGAAAATGCTTGAGAAGTTTCTGGCCGGTGTAGTTGCCCATACAGAACCTTTGGGTACAGTTTATGTGGCAGACAATGCTTCGACCGACGATTCCATTGACTATCTGAAAAAAGAGTTCCCGCAGGTGCCACTCATCATTCTGGACAAGAATTATGGTTTTGCCGACGGATACAACCGTGCGTTGGAACAGATCGACGCGTCTTATTATCTGTTACTGAATTCCGATGTAGAGGTGACTCCGGGTTGGCTGGATCCTTTGGTACGCTATATGGACTCCCATCCCGAGGTGGCGGCTTGCCAGCCCAAACTGTTGAGCTATTTCCAGAAAGACAGCTTTGAGTACGCAGGCGCTGCCGGAGGATATCTGGATTATTTAGGTTATCCTTTCTGTCGCGGCCGTGTGCTGGATACCGTAGAAACCGATCGGGGGCAGTATGATCAGATCACTCAGATCTTTTGGGCCACTGGAGCGGCTCTGATGATTCGCCGTGAAGACTATTGGAATGCCGGTGGGCTCGACGGTGATTTCTTTGCCCATATGGAGGAGATCGACCTTTGCTGGCGCCTGAATACCATGGGACGGAAACTGGTGTGTATTCCCGATTCGGTGGCTTATCACTGGGGTGGCGGTACCTTGCCTAAAGAGAATCCTCATAAAACCTATCTTAATTTCCGGAACAACTTGTTGATGCTTTATAAGAATCTGCCGGATAATCAGGTGCAGAAAATCCTTCTTGCCAGAATGTTGCTCGACGGAGTTGCCGCTGCCCAGTTCCTTCTTAAAGGAGAATGGGGCAATTTCAAGGCGGTGATTCGCGCCCATAACGCTTATCGGGGCATGAAGCGGAAGTATAAACAGAAGCGTCAGGAAGTGCAGCAGAAGGCCGTTTGCCAGTCATCCCGCTGTATATTTCCCAAGAGTATGGTTTTTCTTTATATGCTTCGCAAGCAGAAATCTTTTTCACAACTGGCCGGAGAGAATCACTTCATGTGTTGACGGTCTTAAGGTAACTCTTGTAATCAAAGAAATGGAATAAGAAAACGGAAGTACACAAGTTTTAAAAACTTTTTCTGTTTTTTTGAATAAAAATTGTTTTTTAAAAGATTCTTTGTTATTTTTGCATTTAGTAAAATAATCGTGGAATCCTTGAAAACAATAAAATTTATATTCTTGTTCTTGTGCGCTCTGTTGACAGCGTGTACGGGCAATTGGCAAAGATGGGTAGATGCCTCGGACGAAGAAGTGAAGATCATTCGCTATGACGAGGTCATGGATGACTTTGTGTCCTTGAACAGCTATTCGGCGTTGATGCGTCTGAATACGGAGTTCTCCATGCAAACGAGCATGCTTATCGAAGATGTTCTGGCTATAGGTAATGTTGAAGATCCTGGAATCGACCGTAAGTTGCGTGCCTATTATCAGGATTCTGTTGCGCAGAGCCTTTATCGTGAGGTACGTCGCCAATACGGTGATATGGATCCGGAAGAGGAACTTCTGGGAGAGGTGTTTACAGCCTTGAAAAAGGCCGACAGCAGTTTTGTAGTGCCTCGTATATATACTCAAGTGTGTGTGCTGAATGAAAGCATTGTTATCAGTGACTCTTTGGTTGGAGTCGGACTGGACAAGTATTTGGGAGCGGACTATCCCTTATATAAGGATTATTATTATGCTTATCAGCGTCGCACGATGGAACGCAGTCAGATCGTACCCGACATCCTGTTCTATTATCTGGGCGACCAATATGGCGATCATAAGAACCGCACTCTGTTGCAACGGATGGTTTTTGCCGGAAAAATTCATTGGATCATTGCTCATTTGCTGAACAAACCTTTATATGAAGAAATGAAATTTACCGGTGAGCGCCGTGCCTGGTGCATCAGTCATGAGCGGGAAGTATGGCAATGGTTAAAGGAAAACAACATGTTGCAGACTACCGACTGGGTGCGTATTATGGAACTTATGGATCCTCGGGAGTGTACGGTTTTCTTTGGTCCTGGGTCGTCCGATCAGGTCGGATTGTGGCTGGGCGGACAGATTGTGGACAGCTATATGAAACGCAATAAGAATATACAATGGCAAGAGTTGCTGCATACTGATTCAGAAACAATTTACAAACATTCAGGATATAATCCGTAAAATAGAAATGGAAGCAGCACTTTACTTATTACCGGTTACATTGGGAGATACTGCCATCAGTGCAGTTCTTCCCGCATATAATAAAGAAGTCATTTTAGGGCTGAAGCATTTTATTGTCGAAGATGTGCGCTCTGCGCGCAGATTCCTTAAAAAAGTGGACAGCTCGATTGTTATAGACGATCTGACTTTCTATCCAATGGGTAAACACGCTTCGCACGATGTGTTTGCCTCTTATCTGAAACCTTTGGAGCAAGGCATACCGATGGGCGTTCTTTCCGAGGCCGGTTGTCCGGCTGTAGCCGATCCGGGGTCGGATGTGGTGGCTATTGCACAACGTAAAGGACTGAAGGTTGTTCCACTGGTTGGACCTTCGTCTATGATTCTGGCCGTGATGGCTTCCGGCTTTAACGGGCAGAGTTTTGCCTTTAACGGCTATTTGCCGATCAATCCCGGCGAGCGTATTCAGAAAATCAAATCGCTGGAACAGAAAGTCTATCAGGAGCATCAGACTCAGCTTTTCATAGAAACTCCTTATCGTAATGGTAAGATGATAGATGATTTGTTGCGTACATGCAAACCGTCTACCCGGCTCTGCATTGCGGCGGGCATTACTTGTGCGGAAGAGTTTATCCGTACGAAAACCATAAAGGAATGGAAGTCTACGACTCTGCCGGACCTGAGTAAGATTCCGGCGATCTTCTTGATTTACAAGTAAACTTTTTATTGTTGATATAAAAAAAGAAATGCACCAGCAAAGGTGCATTTCTTTTTTGTAGGTATTCATTTTATTTCTTTTCCGGAGAAATCACGAAGGTAAACTGATAATCCTGATAAGGAACCAGATATTCGCCTCGTGGCCATGATCCCCAGCTGTCTACGCAACCCAGACCCATTTGCTTTGATGCGACTTTGACAACCGTGAAATCTCTTGGAGTGAGGTCGCCGGAGTGACTTTGGTGCAGGTATTTGTCCGGTCCGTCATCCAGATCTTCTGCCAGATAATTCAAAGAACTGCATTCCAGAGGTGCGGTTCCATAGAATTTCAGTCCGTTGTTGGCTGCGTTAACCACGTTCCAATAACGAACTTCTGTCTTGTTTCCGCTTTCCTGTGGACGGATATAACCCCAGTATTGATCGGCAACTTTCTGAGTATAGACACCCAGACGATCACCATTGTTGCGGTCTACGTAGTTCTCGCCCGGTCCCTTTCCGTAGAAATTGATGGTGTTGTACTCCTGTGGCATTACCAGCTGCATACCGAAACGCATCAGAGCCGGCTTGTTCTTGGCCTGTTCGTTGACATCCAGCTTCTGGTCAACCATCAGAGCACCCTGAGGAGTGAGCGTATAAACCATAGTGAGTGTTGCCTCTACACCCGGCATGTCGTAAACAGCTTCAACTGACTTGTTCTGTCCGTTATCGGTGCACTTGAATGATTTGAGCTTGTACTGCGGATTCTTCCATGCGGCAAAGCGGTTCTGCAGTCCGGCACCGTAGTCATTATCCGTTGGAGCACGCCAGAAGTCCGGTTTCAAAGAATAACCCTTTTCGAGCATCGGTTTGCCGTTTACATCCAGATAGTCCACCCATCCGGTAGACTTATTGAAGGTTACAGATGTGCCGTTTGCTTCGAGAGTCAGGGCTGCCTTCATCTCATCCTTCTTTACAGTCTGCTGTGCTTCTGCTTTCTGATTCAGAACATCTTCTGCAGTCGGGAATTTGTATCCGTTCAGAACAAACTGCTGGCGTGCGATGTCGTAGCCTTTTTCCAATAACGGTTCGTCCTTAACAAGCTTAACGTCTACATTCAGCACCAGTTCCTTGTTTTGAGCCTTAGCCTCTTCGATTGCCTTGGTCCAGTCGGCTGTCTGGTTGGTAGATGGCAGGGTTACTGTCTTTTTCTGCTGAGCGTCTACATCCAAAGAGCAAGTGCCTTTCAGGATTGATTCTCCCTGAGCTTCCAAAGACCAGTGGATTTCTGCATAATCCTTCAGGCCGATGAAGAAGTTTTCATTGTAAACTTCAAACTCTCCGCTTTCAGCTTTTACCGGAGTGAGCCAGATATTCTGATAATAGTAGCGCACCTCGTTGGCATGTGGGTTCGGCTTGCGGTCCGGATTGATGATACCGTTATTGTTGAAGTTGTGGTCGGTAGCCGGATAGCGTCCGTAGTCACCGCCATAAGTATAGATCATCTTGCCGTCCTTGTTGTAGTCGCGCAAGGCCTGGTCTACGAAGTCCCAGATAAATCCACCCTGATATTTCGGATATTTACGCACCAGATCCCAGTATTCCTTGAATCCACCCATAGAGTTACCCATGGCATGAGCATACTCACATTGGATCAGCGGGCGTGGATTGTCGTTCTTGGCATATCCTTCGCAGCCGCCGTAACCATAATACATTGGGCAGAAGATATCAGTTTTGCCATTATCTCCGGCGCGCTCATACTGCACCGGTCTGCTTGGATCGTAAGCTTTGACTACATCATAAGCCTTTTCAAAGTTCGGACCATATCCGGCTTCGTTACCCAAACTCCAGAAGATGATGCTCGGATGATTCTTGAATGTTTTTACGTTCAGTTCGTTACGCTCAACATGCGCCTTCTCATAGGCCGGATTCTTGGCCAGGGTTGTTTCGCCATATCCCATACCGTGGCTTTCAATATTCGTTTCGGCCACCAGATACAGACCATACTGATCACACAGGTCGTACCATCTCGGATCGTCCGGATAGTGGCAGGTACGGACGGCATTGATGTTCAGTTCCTTCATGATCTTGATATCCTCAATCATGCGTTCAACCGATACGACGTATCCGCCGTCCGGATCGATTTCATGTCGGTTGGCACCCTTGAACAATACCGGTTTTCCATTGACGAGCACCTGAGCGTTCTTGATTTCCACTTTGCGGAAACCTACATTCTGCGGGATGGTTTCCAGCACCTTGTCGCCGTCTTTTACGGTGATATACAGCTTATAAAGGTTAGGAGTTTCCGCAGTCCACTTCTTCGGATTCTTTACTTCCCATTGGCAAGCCAAAGCACCGTTTTTGTCTACTTTTGCGGTTTCGCTCTTTACGACCTTACCTTGATCGTCTTTCAAAGTGAGTTCCACATCGTTGCCTTTAGACTTATCCAGGTTCAGCTTGATATTCAGAGTACCGTCTGTATAATTGTTTACCAGATCCGGAGTGATGAATACATCTGCCAGATGAGTTTCCGGACGGGCATAAAGATACACTTCGCGTGCGATACCGGTAAAGCGCCAGAAGTCCTGATCTTCCAGATACGAACCGTCGCACCAGCGCATCACCTGCATGGCGATAAGGTTTTTCTTTCCCGGTTTCAGATATTTGGTCAGGTCAAATTCGGCTGCTACCTTGCTGTCTTCGCTGTAGCCTACGAATTTACCGTTTACCCACACCTTCAGGTTCGAGGTTGCTGAACCTACATGCAGGAAGATATCCTCACCTTTCCAGTCGGCAGGCACGAGGATTTCCTTACGGTATGATCCGGTATAGTTGTTCTTTTCTTCTACGAAAGGAGGATTGTTGTCAAACTGTGTATTCCAGGCGTAGCCTACATTCTTATAAATGCGGTCGCCGTATCCGTTGATTTCAAAAAGGCCCGGAACCGGAAAATCTACCCATTTGGAATCATCAAAGTCGGTGGCTTCAAAACCTTTTGGAGCTTCATTGTGATTGGTTACGAAGTTAAAGCGCCAGTCACCTTCCAGCGTCATGAATCGTTTTGAATCCTTTTTGATGCCTTTCTGAGCCAGATCAGTGTTTTCATAGGCAAAGAAGGCAGCGCGAGGTGCTTCGCAGTTCACGCGGTTTACTTCAGGATCGAGCCAGTACGGAGAAGGTTTGTCGCCTTTCTGTGCCTGAAGAGCTATGCTCGAAAGCAAAGCGCAAGAAAATAAAAATTGTCTTACCATAGATAAAAATTGTTTAGGTTTTATGTCGAAACAAAGATAACATCTTTCATTTAAAAATAAAAAATACGACGGCAATATTAAATGTTTGAAGCATTCTTGCCTTGCCAAATTTGAGATTCGGTCATGTATTTATTGACTTTCTGAGTGAATTCGTGATTCTTCAGTCCCCAGTCCGGTGCAATAAGCAGGCTTTTGGGTGACTGGGATACAAAGCGTTCCAGAACGATGTCGGGCCGCAATCGTCCGATAAAGGTCGATACGAGCTGGATATATTCATCCACTTCGTAAATATGGAACCACTCCGGGTGTTCGGCATACTGATGTGCCATTTTGGTGCCCCGTATCAGTTGAAGCTGATGCAGCTTCAGGGTGGTGAGGGGCAGGGCAGAGAGCAGGTCCGCCTCGTACAGGATATCTTCTTCCGATTCGCCCGGCAGTCCGAGAATCAGATGCCCGCCTACCATGATGCCTCTTTCCGCCGTGCGGATCACAGCCTGTCGGGTCTGTTCAAAGGTATGTCCCCGGTTGATGCGTTCCAAAGTGCGGTCGTAAGCACTTTCTATGCCGTATTCCACAATCAGGAAGGTGCGGCGGTTCAGTTCCGTAAGATAGTCCAACAGTTCGTCGGGCATGCAGTCGGGGCGTGTGCCGATGACCAGTCCCACCACTCCCGGTGTGGCCAGTGCCTCTTCGTATTTACGAATAAGCTCTTCCAGTTCGCCATACGTGTTGGTATAAGCCTGGAAGTAAGCCAGATATTTCATGTCTGGATATTTCTGGGCAAAGAAAGCCTTTCCCTCCTCCAGTTGCTGCGTGATGCTTTTTTCGGTGCGGCAATAGTCCGGATTGAACGTCTGGTTGTTGCAGAATGTGCAGCCTCCCAGTCCTTTACTGCCGTCGCGGTTAGGGCAGGTGAAACCGGCATTGAGCGATATTTTCTGCACCTTGAAGGGGAAATGCCGTTTCAGAAACGAGCCGAAATCATTATATAAGAACGGTTTGTCCATTGTTTCGTGTGGTTTATTCTTGATTCTTGTTTTCACAAAGATACAACAAAAGGCGAAAACAAAGCAGCTAAAAATGGCGGAATGTTCTGTAAAAACAAGGGTTATCTTCTGTTAAGATAGAAAAAAGAACTATCTTTGTAGCTCTTAACTTACAGATTATTATTAAAATCAATGATATGAAGAAAATTGCACGCTTGCTTTTGCTGTGTCTGGCGGTCGTAGGTCCCGTGCATGCAGCAAAGAAACTGAATTTGAAAGACTTGTGTAACGGAGCTTATTATGCCCAGCGCATTTATGGCGTAAACCCGATGAACGACGGCGAGAGCTATTCGCAGTTGAGCAAAGACAACAAGCAGATTCTGAAGTATTCCTTCCGCACTGGAGAGAAAACCGGAGTGCTGTTTGATGTGGCCACTGCCGAGGATGTGAAGCTGGATTACATTGACGGATACATCATGTCGCCCGATGAGAAGAACATTCTGGTGCGCACCCAGACCCGTCCTATCTACCGTCACTCCAACACGGCGGTGTATTATATCTATAATGTAGAGAACCGCACGCTGGATCCTCTGTCAGAAGGCGGACCGCAGCAGGTGCCGATGTTCTCACGCGACGGAAACATGATTGCCTTCGTTCGCGAGAACAACCTTTTCCTGGTGAAGCTGCTCTACAACAACAGCGAGAGCCAGATTACCAAAGACGGTAAGTTCAACGAGGTGATCAACGGTATTCCCGACTGGGTGAACGAGGAAGAGTTCTCCAACGACTGCTCTTTCGACTTCAATGCCGACAATACAATGATTGCGTGGGTGAAGTATGACGAGAGCAAAGTGCCTCTCTATTCCTTCCCGCTGTTCAAGGGAGCCGCTCCGGCCATGGACGCTTATGCCAACTATCCCGGTGCGTATGAATACAAATACCCGATAGCCGGCGAGACCAACTCTACGGTGAGTGTCTATTCTTTTGAGATCAAAACCCGCGTGGTGCGCCAGATGAAGTTGCCGCTCCCTGCCGACGGATATATCCCTCGCATCAAGTTTACTAATGATCCGAACAAACTGGCCATCTATACGCTCAACCGTCATCAGGACAATCTGGAGATTTACATGGCCAATCCGCGCTCTACCGAGTGCAAGATGATCCTGCGCGACAAGGCGCCTAAATACATCACCGAGAAGGCATACAGCGATGTGCAGTTCTATGGCAACTACTTTGTGTTGCAGAGCGAGCGCGACGGTTTCAACCACCTGTATCTGTATAACACCAACGGTTCGCTCATCAAGCAGGTGACCAAGGGTAAATTCGATGTGACTTCCTTCTATGGTTACGATGCGGCTACCGGCGCGTTCTACTACGCTTCCAACCAGGACAGCCCGATGCGTACCGCCGTGTATTGCACCGCTTCCAACGGTAAGACTACGAAGCTGACTCCGCAGTTGGGACAGAACAGTGCCATCTTCAGCAAGAACTTCAAGTATTTCATGAACGTATATTCAAATATCAATACTCCGTTCATCACTTCGATTTACAACAACAAGGGCAAGCAGCTCAAGGTGCTTCTCGACAACAAGGAGCTGAACGAAAAGTTGGCCGCTCTGGATTTGGGCAAGCGCGAGTTCTTCAGCTTCAAGACCTCTGAGGGTGTGGAACTGAACGGATATATGGTGAAACCGGCCGATTTCGATGCTTCGAAGAAATATCCGGTCATCCTGTTCCAGTACAGCGGACCGGGTTCACAGCAGGTCGTTGACTCTTGGAACGCCGGAAACATGGGCGGAACCCTTTATGAGCAGTATATGGCCGGAGAGGGCTTCATCATGGTTTGTGTGGACGGACGCGGAACCGGCGGTCGTGGACGTGACTTTGAGCAGTGCACTTATCTGAATCTGGGTAATCTGGAGTCAAAAGACCAGGTGGAAACAGCCATTTATCTCGGTTCTCTGCCTTATGTAGACAAGGACAATATCGGTATCTGGGGCTGGAGCTTCGGTGGATTCAATACCCTGATGAGTATGAGCGAAGGCCGTCCGGTATTTGCTGCCGGAGTAGCGGTTGCTCCTCCTACCAGCTGGCGTTTCTACGACACCGTGTATACTGAGCGTTTCATGCGCACTCCGAAGGAGAATCCTACCGGTTACGATTGCAACCCGATTTCAAGAGCAGGCAACCTGCACGGTGCGCTGTTGATCTGTCACGGTATGGCCGACGACAATGTACACTTCCGCAATGTGGCTGAGTATGCCGAGGCTTTGGTTCAGGCCGACAAGCCGTTTATGATGCTGCCGTATACCAACCGTAACCACGGCATTTATGGTGGCAACACTCGCAACCATCTGTTCACCAGCATCTCGAACTTCTTTATCCGTGAGCTGAAGTAATCCTTTTGACAAGGAACAAAATAAACCAAAAAACGGTCCCGATCATTTTCTGAAATGATCGGGACCGTTTTTTGGTTTCGTCG
>CAJMQV010000029.1 GCA_905215575.1 uncultured bacterium
CCTTTCTGGCAGCTTCAGCTTTATTGTCAGGAGGCTGGATATTCTCCTAAAGTATTCGGCAAGGTTATCGAAACTCTGCGTAAGGATGATGACAGTAACATGAGTAACGGTATGCATCAGATGCGCTTCATGCGATTGGTTTGTGATTCTACAGGTCTTGATTTTCTGGATTTCTTTGAAAAGGCCGGTATGCTGCGTCCTATCAATGCCTTTATTGAAGATTACGGTGCAGACTGGCTTAAGATCAGTGAATCCATGATTCAGGAATTGCGTGATTATGTCGCAGAAAAGGGCTACAAGAAGCCGGAAGGAGAGATCAATTATATCTCTGCCCGTAACTGGAAAATTTATCGTGACAGATTACCTCTTGAAGGGGCAGCTGTGGGCGAAGGATGTTCTGAGGTTTCGGGACGCATAAAGGTGATGCACGATGTATGGAAGAATGCCGTAGCCTTTGAAACCTATGATGCCGAAGGCAATCTGTTGCGTATTTCTATGGGAGGTCTTGGCGAAGATACCGATGACGGTTATAAGTTTACTCAGGTGCTTTGGCCGCAAACTTCTACAGAAAAGGCCGCTTACATTATGGCTGTAGGATGGGATGGTACCCGAATAAAATGTTACGAGAAACAATGAGTGTTTTTCAAGTAAAGTATTCATTGTAAGATTAAAAATTAGCTCCGATTCGGTTCTATAATATGGCCGAATTGGAGCTAATTGCATTTTTGCTATTTGCCAGTAGCTAATTTTATCTGATTGTTTTTAGGGGAGGAGAAGTTAATTTATAAATGCAAAAAGGACTTTGTTTTGGATGAAAAGCATTAACTTTATCGGACTTATTAAGCTCTATAAGCGGTAGTATTATTTTGAAGTTGCTTCAGGAAGCAATATCAAGTAAAAGCAGAAATGAACCTTAGTTTCCCATTCAAGAGAGCATCGGAAATATGACAATACAAGCAGACAATACAGAGGAGCAGTTGGCATTGCAACTTATCGAAAATACCGGAGTGAATCTGTTTCTTACCGGACGGGCAGGAACCGGAAAGACCACTTTTCTGCGTCGTCTGGTGCAGAAAGCGCCCAAGCGTATGATTGTTCTGGCACCGACCGGAATTGCGGCAATCAATGCCGGAGGTATGACGATCCATTCCTTCTTTCAGCTTCCTTTTGCTCCCTATCTCCCCGGATCGGCATTTGGTGGTAAGGCAGAATACCGTTTTCAGTTTGGTGCCGAGAAGCAGAAGATGATGCGCAGTCTCGATCTTCTGGTTATCGACGAGGTGAGTATGGTGCGTGCCGATTTGTTGGATGCCATCGATGATGTGCTTCGTCGTTATCGCGACCGCCAACGGCCTTTCGGCGGCGTACAGCTATTGCTGATCGGCGATGTGCAGCAGTTGCCGCCGGTGTATAAGACGGAGGAATGGACTTTGCTGTCGCGTTACTATGACAGTCCGTATTTCTTTTCGAGCAAGGCCTTGCGTGAGGCTGGTTTCTGTACGATCGAATTACAGCATGTCTATCGTCAGAGGGATGCTTGTTTTCTTTCCATGCTTAACCGAATCCGGACCTGTCAGCTGGATGCCGGACTGATCCGTGAGCTGAACGCGCGCTATCGTTCGGAAACGGAACTTTCGGACTGCGATGGATATATCCGTCTGATGACACATAATCATCAGGCTCAAAAGGTCAATAAAGAAAAACTGGAAGCCTTGCCCGGATCATCTTTCTTTTTCGACGCAACGATCAGTGGTGTCTTTCCCGAACTGTCTTTTCCTACCGAGGTCCGGTTGGAACTGAAGGAAGGAGCGCAGGTACTGTTTGTAAAGAATGATCTGAATATGCCCCGGCGCTTTGTGAATGGCAGTATTGGGCGGGTTGTTGCTTTAACGGAGAATCGGGTGGAGGTGAGATTGCAGGATACTGATGAAACGGTTACAGTGGAACCTATGGAGTGGGCCAATGCCCGTTACCGATTGGATGAAGATACGCATGAGATTGTGGAAGAGATAGAAGGTACGTTCCGACAACTGCCTTTAAAGTTGGCCTGGGCCATTACGGTGCATAAGAGTCAGGGACTGACTTTTGATCATGCCATAATTGATGTTTCCGGAGCCTTTACACACGGGCAGACCTATGTGGCGCTGAGCCGCTGCCGTTCGCTTGAAGGGCTTTATCTGAGCGCGCCTTTGCCGGAACAAGCCGTGATACAGGACGGGCAGATAGCCCGTTTTATGGAACAAGCTCTGGAAACGGTACCGGACGAGGAACAGATGAAAGCCTTTGAGCGGGGATATTTTCTGGAGCAGTTGGATTCTTTGTTTATGTTTCGCAGCCTGTCGGAGATGTTGGGGCGGGTCGTGCGTCTGCTTGACGAACATCTTTATGAACTGTATCCCGAGGTACTTCAGAAGGCCAAAGCGTTTTGGGAGCGCTTTCAGAAAGATGTGCTTCGGGTGGGCGACCGTTTTCACGATCAGTATATGCGGATTGTATATACGCAGCCGGATTTTTCCGACAATGACTCTCTTCAAGAGCGTCTTCGTCGTGGTGCCTCTTATTTTGAGGAACAATTGAAAGGATGGACCGTGGAAAAGGAGCTGTATATTCTGGAAATAGATAACCAGGAGGTAAAAAGGAAATACAGCAAGGCTTTGACTGCTTTTGACGAAGCGATAGGACTGCGTATGGCACTGTTGAAAATGGTCCATGAAAAAGGTTTCCGCCTTTCCGATTTCCTGCGGCAGAAGGCCTTGCTTTCTTTAAGGAGGGCTGAAGAGCATGTTCATAAATCGCGAATGCTCCGCCGGGATGCCCCAGACCGGAGCACCGCAACTTCTGTTCCGGTGCATCCCGAACTGTATGCCCGACTGATGCGTTGGCGGCAGGAGGAAGCTGCTCGCCAGGGAAGGCCCCCATATACTATTCTGCCACAAAAGGCCTTGTTGGGGCTGGTACGTCTTTGCCCCACTAATGAATGTTCTTTGCTGTCGGTGCCCGGTATCGGTAAGGTTACAGCGCGTAAATATGGAGCAGAACTGCTTCGGATCATTACCGGGTTCCAACCGGTTAAAAACAGGACTCCCGGACTGTTTCCCGCCGAATAAACGGCAGGAAGCAGTCCGGGAGTTCCGTATATAGGGTAGAAAGACGGCGGATTACAGGATGCGCTGCAATTCCTTGGCCATTTCTTCCTGTACTTCTTTGGCTTTGATTCCGGCTACGGCAGCAAAGTTTTCGGTCTTGTCTGCGTAGATAATGGCGCGGCTGCTGTTTACAATCAGACCGCATTGGCTGTTCATACCATACTGGCAAACCTCGCTCAGAGAACCGCCCTGGGCACCGATACCCGGTACGAGCAGGAAGTGGTCCGGAGCAATCTTACGGATGTCCTCGAACATCTTGCCCTGAGTAGCGCCTACTACATACATCATCTGGTCAGCGTTGCCCCATTCCTGGCTCTTCTTCAACACCTTCTCAAACAGGCGCTCGCCCTGAGCGTCCTCTGTGAGCTGGAAGTCGTGTGAACCCTTGTTGCTGGTCAGCGCCAACAGAATCACCCACTTGTTGTCGTAACCTAAGAAAGGAGTTACGCTGTCCTCGCCCATGTAAGGAGCCACGGTTACAGCGTCCAGCTTGATTTCCTCGAAGAAGGTGCGGGCATACATAGCCGAGGTGTTACCGATATCACCGCGCTTGGCATCGGCAATGATGAACTGATCCGGATAGTGCTCGTTCAGGTAAGCGATGGTCTTCTCGAAAGAAATCCATCCCTTAACGCCCATGCTCTCATAGAAAGCCAGATTTGGCTTGTAGGCGATACAGTAAGGAGCGGTGGCGTCGATAATGGCCTTGTTGAAGGCGAAAATCGGATCTTCTTCCTGAAGCAGGTGCTCCGGAATCTTCTTGATATCGGTATCCAGTCCTACGCAAAGGAAAGACTGTTTCTTCTTGATGTTCTCAAATAAATCTTTTCTGTTCATAACTTTATGCTTTATAAATCACTTTCTTTCATGCGCTCGGCGTTCTCGGCCACGATCAGCTGGTCGATGCAGTCCTGAATGTTACCGTCCATGAACGAAGACAGGTTCTGCATGTTGTAACCGATACGGTGGTCGGTGATGCGGCTCTGCGGATAGTTGTAGGTACGGATCTTGGCCGAACGGTCTCCGGTAGATACCATCGTCTTACGCTTGCTGGCAATGTCGTCCAGATATTTCTGGTGCTCCTTGTCATAAATGAAGGTACGCAGACGGGCCAGTGCACGCTCCTTATTCTTCGGCTGGTCACGTGTTTCGGTACATTCGATCAGAATCTCCTCGGTTTCTCCGGTAATCGGGTTTTTCCACATATAGCGGGCACGTACTCCGGATTCCACCTTGTTTACGTTCTGACCTCCCGCACCGCTGGAACGGAAAGTGTCCCATTTGATTTCGCCTTCGTTGATCTCCACGTCAAACTCCTCGGCTTCCGGCAATACGGCTACGGTTGCTGCCGATGTATGCACACGGCCCTGAGTTTCTGTGGCCGGCACACGCTGTACGCGGTGCACGCCGGATTCGTATTTCAGAGTTCCGTACACTTTCTCACCGGTTACGCTGAAAATGATTTCCTTGAAACCTCCGGCTGTACCCTCGTTGAAGCTGGAGATGGCAATCTTCCAGCCTTTCATCTCGCAATACTTGGAGTACATCTTGAACAGGTCACCGGCAAACAGCGCAGCTTCGTCGCCACCCGTACCGCCACGGATTTCCATAATCACGTTCTTGTCATCTTCCGGATCGGCCGGAACCAGCAGAAGCTTGATTTCTTCTTCAATTTCCGGAATACGCTTTTCTGCGGCCGACAGCTCTTCGCGAGCCATATCCTTCATTTCAGGATCTTCTTCCACGGCCAGAATCTCTTTGGCGTCTTCGATATTTTTCAGCGTGTCCAGATATTCTTTGCGCGCTTTCATGATGTCGCCCAAGTCCTTGTATTCCTTGGTCAGTTTCACGTAACGCTTCTGATCACTGATTACGTTCGGGTCTGTAATGAGGGTAGAGACTTCCTCAAAACGGCTCACCAGACCTTCCAGCTTGTTTAGTATTGTATTTTCTGCCATTTATTCAAAAAACTTCTGAGTCCATTTATATTTTTTGTTGAATACTTTTTCTGTGATGAAGCACCAGCCGAGAATTGCGATCAGATAGATCAGATTTTCGTACCAGGTACGGTCGCTAAAACCTTCCCATGTCTTGTAAGTTAAAAATATGGTAAGTCCGAGCGAAGTGAGGCAACAAAGAATAAAAAGGATTCTTTTCATTGTCTTTTTGGGTTTTGCGGATTAGTAATTGAACTCTCCGAATTCGCTCTTGATGGTCAATGAGCGGGTGCCTTCCTCAACACGGCCGATTACCTGAGCGTCGATGTTGAAGCTCTTGCTGATCTCGATGATGCGGTCGGCCTGCTCCGGTGATACATAGATTTCCATGCGGTGACCCATGTTGAACACCTTGTACATCTCGGCCCAATCGGTACCGCTCTCCTGAGCAATAGCCTTGAAGAGAGGAGGAACAGGGAACATGTTGTCCTTGATGACGTGGCAGTTTTCACCGACAAAGTGCAGCACTTTGGTCTGTGCGCCTCCTGTGCAATGTACCATACCGTGAATCTCGCTTCTCATTTCGTCCAAAATGCGCTTGATGACCGGAGCATAGGTACGTGTCGGAGAAAGAACCAGCTTGCCGGCATTGATCGGAGCGCCTTCCACCTCGTCGGTCAGCTTGTAGCTACCGCTGTAAACCAGTTCTTCAGGAACTGCCTTGTCGTAGCTTTCCGGATATTTCTCTGCCAGATATTTGGCAAACACGTCATGACGGGCACTGGTCAGACCATTGCTGCCCATACCGCCGTTGTATTCTTTTTCGTAAGTAGCCTGTCCGCAACTGCTCAAACCCACGATTACGTCGCCCGGACGGATGTTCGCATTGTCAATTACATCGCTGCGCTTCATACGGCAGGTTACGGTAGAGTCAACGATAATGGTGCGTACCAAGTCGCCTACGTCGGCAGTTTCACCACCGGTTGCGTAAATGCCAACACCCATTTTTCTCATTTCGGCCAACAGTTCGTCGGTGCCGTTGATGATGGCGCTGATTACTTCGCCCGGAATCAGCATTTTGTTTCGTCCGATGGTAGAGGATACCAGAATGTTGTCTACGGCACCTACACACAACAGGTCGTCGGTGTTCATGATCAGGGCATCCTGTGCAATGCCTTTCCATACGGAGAGGTCGCCGGTTTCTTTCCAATACATGTAGGCCAGTGAAGATTTGGTTCCGGCTCCGTCGGCATGCATAATGTTGCAATACTCAGGATCACCGCCCAGAATATCCGGGATGATCTTACAGAAAGCCTGTGGGAAGATACCTTTGTCTATGTTCTTAATGGCGTTGTGTACGTCTTCTTTCGCTGCGGATACACCACGCATCATGTAACGCTGATTACTCATGATTCAAATAATTAAGTTGCTGTTTGATTTTAATGTGCAAAATTAATGATTTTCTGCCGAGTAGGCAAAAAAGACGCTCAAAACGTCGTATTTTTAGAACTTCACCTCCGGAGCCTTCTCACTTCCGCTTTCGGCTTCGTACTTTTCCTTCTTGTCAAATCCGAACATCTTTGCAAAAAGGTTGTTCGGGAAGGAGCGTACCAGCACGTTGTACTCTTGTACCGACTCGTTATAGCGGCGACGTGCCTCGGTAATACGGTTCTCGGTGCCTTCCAGCTGGGCTTGCAGTTCTGAGAAGTTCTGGTTGGCCTTCAAGTCGGGATAGTTTTCTGTGATGGCCAGCAGCTTGCCTAACGCGCTGCTGATTTCTCCTTGTGCCTGCTGATATTCCTTCATCTTTTCAGGAGTCAGGTTATCGGCATCTACAGTAATCTGGGTAGCTTTGCTGCGGGCTTCCATCACGGCCTGCAAAGTGCTCTGCTCGTGCTGGGCATATCCCTTTACGGTGCTCACCAGATTCGGTATCAGATCGGAACGGCGCTGGTATTGTACTTCTACATTGCTCCAGGCGGTAGAAACCGCTTCGTCCTTTTCTACCATTTCATTATAAGAACAGCTGTTCAGTGAGAACAGGGCAGTGAGTGCCAGAATGTAATTGCGAATTTTCTTTGTCTTCATATAAATGTTATTCTTGTTTTGGGTTTGTTTAGAATTCTCCTCCCGAACCGCCTCCGCCGAAGTCGCCGCCTTCGAAGCTTCCTCCTTGCGGTCCGTCAAAGGAACTGCCTCCGCGATGGAAACCGCCCCACGGGCCCATGATAGGCGGTACCATACCGCCGAATCCGGTTCCGTTGTCCATTGGTTCGTCATGTTTGCGGTGAGTCAGTTGTCCGCAATGCGGGCAGCGGAATGTTTCCTGATGGTGTTCTACCCGGTGAATGCGGTCGACGATGATGTTTGAGTTCATGCGTACAAGTCCTTGTTTGCCGCAATGCGGACAGGTGTTGCGCTGCCGGTTGCTATACCAGGATATCAGGATAAAGAGCAGAATGACAGCTCCTACAAAATAGAGTCCGGTGTTTCCTCCTTCCTGTTTTTTCTTTCCGGTCAGTTCGTTGATCAGAGTCGGGTCGCCTTCGATGATCTTGCATACACTGTAAACGGTCTGATACATGGCCTGATCCCAATTACCTTCTTTCAGGAAAGGCACCATCTTCTGGTTTTCGATGCGCCGGCAGATGGCGTCGGGCAGAGTACCTTCCAGGCCGGTTCCGGTGAGAATCTGATAACAACGGTTCTGGGTGGAGAGCAGGATGATAAGTCCGGTATTGGCTTTCGAACCTATTCCGTGCAGACGGGCCAGCTGCATGCAGAATTCATAACAATCGTCGTTCTCGATGCTTTCCACCACGGCCACGACGGATTGCACTCCTTTATTCTGTTCCAGATTCCAAAGCAGGGTATCCATGGCGGCCACACATTCGGCAGACAGAATCCCGTCCGGATTAACCACATGGCGGGTCCGGTCCTGAAGGTAGACCATAGTCAGGGATTCCGGTGTGTAGCTGGCAGCCTGCATGCGGATGGCTAAAAGCAGGAAACAGCTTAAAAACAGGATGAGGCGTTTCATTGTTTTCTGTTTTATCATTATAGTATGCAAGATACGATATTATTCTAATGAATGTACTTTCCGGTAAAGTTTTTTACCTTTTCCGTATATAATTTAGGGAATTGCAGATAAGAACGTGCATGTTCTACGCCCGGAACTTTCCAATATTCCTTATCTCCCTTTTTATGGGCATAAAGCGTGTCGCCCATCCATGTGGGTACGAAAGTGTCCTGATCGCCATGAATAAAGAACATGGGCAGGGTGCATTTCTCAACCTGCTTGCGTGCGGCGGCTTCGCTGAAACTCCAGCCGTAGCGCAGCTTGGTCATGCCGCTGGCGGCATAAAGCAACGGGAATTCCGGAAGGCCAAACTGGTTTTTCAGTTCTCCGGAAAATTCGTCCCATACGCTGGTAAACCCGCAGTCCTCTACAAAGCAGCGCACATAAGGCTGCTGCGGTTCGCCACTGACACATACGGTGGTGGCACCTCCCATAGATATGCCGTGAACCACCATCTGGGTCTGGCTGAATCCGCCGTGACGCGTGAAGATTCCGTTGGCTATATCCATCCAACGTAACACATCCTTCCGGTCGTTCCATCCCATTTGCAGATGAGTACCTTCGCTCAAGCCGGAAAAACGCAAGTCGGGAAGGAGAATGTTGTACTTCAGGTCGTGGTGGTACAGATAACCGATGTGCAACATACGCACGGAATTGTCCGTATAGCCATGCACGATGACCGCAGTGTGGTCAGTCAGTGAATCGGCATAGGCATACAAGGCATGCAGGCGGGTTCCGTCATCCGCCACAATAAACGTATCCTTCAATGCCTTATGCTGGCGCAGACTGTCCGCCCACGACTGGATGTGCGGATAGGTTTCATACATATATTCGTATGAACCTTTTATATCTTTACCCCGAGGGTTACCCTGGGCCTGAAGGGCATACCATTGCAGGTAAAGGCTTCCTCCGGCCAAAAGGACTAAAATCAAAATAAGGATAACACCGGTGACCTGTATTATCCTTTTCTTATTCAATTTTTTCTTCATAAAAAACATTATTCGTGACTATTCCAGAAATTCCATCCGGCAACAGCTTGCAAATGCAGCATCTCCAGTCCGTTTTTGACTTTGGCGCCCTGTTGCATGCCTCGTTTCATAAATTCTGTTTCCAGAGGATTGTAGACCAGGTCATACAACAGATGGCGGGGTGTCAGTAACTGGTAGGGGATGTCGGGGCATTCGTCGTTGTGTGGGAACATGCCGCAAGGACTACAGTTCACCACGACCAGATGATCTTCCATAACTTGTTTGTCGAGCTGGGCATAAGTAATACGATCCGGTCCGGCACTTCGGCTTACATAACAGGTTTCAATACCCAACTGTTCCAAGCCGGTTTTTACTGCTTTTGAAGCACCGCCTGTGCCTAGAATCAGCGCTTTGCGGTGATGCGCTTCCAGAAGCGGCTTTATGGATTCCTGAAAACCGATGATGTCTGAGTTGAATCCCTTCAGATGGAGTTTTCCGTGATTACGGGTGATGCGGATCACGTTGACGGCACCGATAGCTTTTGCTTCGGCACTGATTTCATCCAAGAACGGTATTACCTGTTCCTTATAAGGTATGGTTACATTAAGTCCTTTGAGATCCGGTTCGTGAGCCAGAACGTCTGTCAGTTGGCCGATTTCCGGTATTTCAAAGTTTATGTATTGGGCGTCGATTCCTTCGTTCTGAAACTTTTCCGTAAAGAACTGTCGGGAAAAGGAATGTTTCAGCGGATAGCCCAGAAGTCCGTATTTATCCATAGTTACAAAAATTATTTTCTGGCCAGATACATGGTACAGATACCGCCGGTGAAGCGCTTGAACGACACTTCGCGGAATCCGGCTTTATAGATGATCTGTTGCATTACCTCTCCTTGCGGAAAAGCCTCCATGGTGGCCGGAAGATAGGAATATGCGCTGCGGTCTTTCGAGATGAGGCGACCGGCTAATGGCATGACCACTCGCGAATAGAGCTGAAACAGCTGCTTCATCGGGAAGCGGTTGGGAGTGCACAGTTCCACGATCAGCAAATGGCCGTCGGGACGGAGTACACGGTGCATTTCTTTCAGTCCGAGATCCAGATTGTCGAAATTGCGCACACCGTAGGCCACGGTAACAGCGTCGAACGAGTTGTCGGGAAACGACAGGTTCGTGCAGTCTTCCTTTTGGAAAGAAATGGTCTGATCCAGCTTCAGGTCCTGCACTTTCTTCCGTCCGATGTTCATCATGCCTTCCGAGATGTCTGCTCCGATGAGCGATTCCGGCTGAAGGCGCTGGGCAGCCAGTATGGCAAAGTCGCCGGTTCCGGTGGCAATGTCCAGCATATGGCGGGGATTGAATGCCCGGAGCGAGTCAATGGCTCTTTTTCTCCATCCTTTGTCTATGCCTAAAGACAAAGAATGATTCAGAAGGTCATAAGTGGAAGAGATGTTGTCGAACATTTGTTCCACCTGCTTCCGCTTATCGCCTTCCGAATCATAGGGCTTTATTTTTTCCTGTTCGTACACGAATCAAATAAAGCTTATTTGTTGCTGTTCAGATACTCTGTCACATTCTTTTCGATACGGGCAGCCAGATCAGCATGATCGTCAGCCTTCTGGAATTTCTCACCGGTGATACCTTCGTACAATTCCATGTAGCGCTCTGATACACTGTTTACATATTCGTCGGTCATTTCAGGAACCTGCTGTCCTTCCTTACCCATGAAGTTGTGGTCGATGAGCCACTGGCGCACGAATTCCTTAGAAAGCTGCTTCTGGGGCTCGCCCTTCTCGAACTTCTCCTGATAGCCTTCTGCGTAGAAGTAGCGGCTTGAATCCGGAGTGTGGATTTCGTCGATCAGATAGATCTTGCCATCCTTCTTTCCGAACTCATATTTGGTATCTACCAGGATGAGGCCTTTGCTGGCAGCCATTTCGCTACCTCTTTCGAACAAGGCATAAGTGTATTTCTCCATCAGCTCATAGTCTTCCTTGCTTACGAGGCCCTGAGCGATGATTTCCTCTTTAGAGATGTTCTCGTCGTGTCCGGCATCAGCCTTGGTAGTCGGAGTGATGATCGGAGTCGGGAACTTCTGGTTTTCTTTCATTCCTTCCGGCAGTTTTACACCGCACAACTCGCGGCAGCCGTTCTTGTATTCTCTCCATGCAGATCCGGTCAGGTAGCCACGGATGATCATTTCCACGCGGAAACCTTCACACTTCAATCCCACAGTTACCATTGGATCCGGAGTAGCCAGCTTCCAGTTTGGAACGATATCGCTGGTTGCGTCCAGGAACTTGGCTGCAATCTGGTTCAGCATCTGTCCTTTGAAAGGAATACCCTTCGGCAGGATTACGTCAAAAGCCGAGATACGGTCGGTGGCAACCATTACCAACAGGTCGTCGTTGATGTTATACACATCGCGTACTTTACCATGATATACGCTTTTCTGTCCCGGGAAATTGAAATCTGTTTGAGTTAATGCTTTCATATTCTTTTATTTTATATATGATTGAATGAATCTTTGTCTGGAGATTAATTGTCGCCCAATCCCTGAAGGTCTGAGAAAATGGGAGTAGGGCTTTCTTCCTTTTTATGGCCTTTCTTTTTGGACGCGTGCTGCTTCTTGTCGTAGTGGTCATATGCCTCTACGATCTTGGATACCAGTTTATGGCGCACGATATCTTTCTTGCTCAGTTCCACAAAGGCGATATCGTTTACATTTTTCAGAATGTGCATCGCCTCGACCAGGCCCGAACGCTGTGACGGGGGAAGGTCAATCTGTGTGGTATCTCCGGTGATGATCATTTTTGTATTCATACCCATACGGGTGAGGAACATTTTGATCTGTGCCGTTGTGGTATTCTGTGCTTCGTCGAGAATCACCACCGCATCGTTGAGCGTGCGTCCGCGCATGAAGGCTAACGGGGCGATCTGAATCACTTTCTGCTCCATGAATTCCTGTAGCTTCACTGCCGGAATCATGTCTTCGAGAGCGTCGTACAGCGGTTGCAGATACGGATCGATCTTTTCTTTCATGTCTCCGGGGAGGAAACCCAGTTTTTCACCGGCTTCTACGGCCGGACGACTCAGTATTATTTTTCGGATTTCCTTGTTCTTCAAGGCGCGTACTGCAAGGGCTATGCTGGTGTATGTCTTGCCCGATCCGGCAGGACCTACTGCAAAGATCATGTCTTTTTCCTGATAAGCCTTGACGAGTTTGAGCTGGTTTTCGCTGCGTGCGGTAATGGGCTTTCCGGTAATGCTGTATACGATGACGTTACCGTGATCCTTGCTTTCCGGTTTATTGCCTTTGATGATGGCCAGAATATCCTCTTCCTTCAGGCTGTTGTATTTGGCACAGTGCTTTTCCATAGCCAGAATGTGCTCTTCGAATGCGCACATTTCTTCCTCGTCGCCCATGACTTTGATCACATTTCCCCGGGCCACGATGCGCAGCTTCGGGTATAAGGCTTTGATCATTTGCATGTTCACGTTGTTTACCCCGTAAAAGATGATGGGGTCGATATCTTCCAGTACGATATGCTTTTCTATCATTTATCTAATTTTGTTGCAAATTTAATCATTCTGTTTCTAATTCACTACCTTTTTACTATCTTTGTGCCACATTAAAATGAAAAAAATTGAGAAGACTAAAGAAAAAAATCTATATCGGACTGGTTTCCTCTACCGTGCTGGTACTGGCTGTTGTGCGGTGCGCTAATCCGTCGGTGGTTCAAGTGTATCAGCATCCGTCAGAATTGCAGCCGACGGATACGATTCAGGACTCGGTTGCGGTGATTTCTGAGGAAGAAAAAATAGCGATGCCGGTAGCGGAGGCAACGGATTCTTTGCCGGCAAGCTCCAAATTGCTTTATCTGGCATACAGGCCGACGCGTTTTGTCACAGATACTTTGGGACGGATCATCAAGAACCGTATTTACAGCGTGAGCAGCTTCCGGCGTGAATTCCCTGATTTGCAGGATGTGCATATCGTATCGGCCCGCCGTTGGGGAGTTTCCCCGGTGGAGGATCGTGAACAGGCGGAGCATCGCAAGGATGAATTGGTATACGTGGGAAGCAATCCGTTTTACGACATAGATCCCCGGATGAACCGTTCGATTCCTTATCTGGTGCCGCGAGCCAGTGATCTGTTGCAAAAGATCGGTCGCAATTTTCTGGATTCTTTGGCCGTAAAGGGCATTCCGCTTCATAAGATTCTGGTGTCTTCCGTGCTTCGTACAGAAGAAGACGTGCGCAAACTGCGTCGATATAACCAGAACGCGTCCGAGGAAAGTTGTCATCGTTTTGGAACAACTTTTGATATAGCCTACAACCGTTATGTAACGGTGCAGCATCCCGATAGCGCGGAGCGCCGGGCCGTGCGCAACGATACGTTGAAATGGGTACTTTCGGAAGTGCTCCGCGATGTGCGTCGGGAAGGGCTTTGTCATATTAAATATGAGGTGCATCAGGCATGCTTTCATATTACGGTAAAATAAGAACATGGTTATGGGTAGACAGATTGCTTTGGCTCTTTCGGGCGGTGGCGCGCGTGGTATGGCTCATATCGGAGTGATACGCGAACTGCTTTCACGGGGATATTCCATTCATTCCATTGCGGGATGTTCTATCGGTTCGGTGGTAGGGGCCATGTATGCCATGGGCAAATTGCAGGAATTTGCCGATTTTATTCTGGCAGACGGGGCGCAGTCCATTTTTTCGCAACTGGACTTTACTTTTTCCGATCAGGGATTTATCAAAGGGCAGAAACTTATAGAACGCCTGCAGGAGTTCGCTCCCGATTGTAATATCGAGAATTTGCCGGTGAAATTGGTGATTGTGGCCACAGATATGTATACGGGGAATGATGTGGTGTATGAAACGGGAAGCGTGTATCGTGCCATTCGTGCCTCAGTGGCTATTCCGGCAGTGATTACAGCCGTGCATGAGGACGGCTGTTGGCTGGTCGATGGGGGAGTGGTGAATCCGTTGCCGTTGGCTCAGCTTTTCCGTAAGACTGGTGACTTGTTGGTGGCGGTGAATTTGTATGCTTCTCCGGTATTTGAATCAGAAAAAGAGGTTTCTGTTCCGGAAAAAGAGGCTTCGGAGGGAGGTATGGTATCGCAGATGCGGGCCCGATGGTCGGAACTGAAGGCTTGGAAAGGCAATTTGGTCCAGTCGGTTTTCGATGATACCCATAAGAAAATGGGGTATTTTACTACTTTGCGTCTGATGTCGGAACTGGCGTCAAAGCGTCTGGCCGAAATTACGATAAAGTCAGCTCCGGTGGATATGCTGATAGAGATTCCGATAGCGTCTTGCGGTCTGTTCAGTTTCGACAAGAGTGTACGCATGATTCAGATGGGCGAGGAGCACACTCGCGAGGCGTTGGATTTGTTTGAGGCTAAGGAGCCGGTTGCGGAAGAAAAGTCTACAAAGAAGCGCTTTGACTGGCGCAATCTGCTCCGTCTGGTGCGTCGGAAAAGATAACAAAGAAATGTATATTATAGTAAAACGCAGATCTGTCCTCTTGGGGCAGGCCTGCGTTTTGTTTTAGGCTTTGTCACGGGATCTTCACGCCAAGTGCGGTAAACTTATAAAAAGAGTTTTTTCAGTTCTTTTTTCTAAGAAAAGATTTCATTGTTTAAAAGCTATCTCTTATATTTGCTAAAGTGATATGAACTCTAAAATGATTAGCTTATGAAAAATTTTACTTTGTTTAGAAGTTTGGCTTTTGTTGTAGCTTTACTTTTTGTAGGAACTGCTTTTGCTCAGGGTACTGGTGAAAGTGAAGAAAAAGCTTATAGCGTTGCCGAAGCTCAGGCTGCTTATGTTGACGGACAGAAACAATCAGTTTGGGTAAAAGGTTATATTGTAGGATATGTAGATGGAGGATCATTAGAAGATGGATCGAGATTTGATTTGACAAGTGGAAAAGTTTCTGCTTCTAATATCTTGTTAGCGGATTCAAAAGAAGAAACGGATTATAAGAAATGTATTCCTGTTCAGTTGAAGTCTGGTACTGATTTTCGTTCTGCTGTGAACTTGATCGATAATCCACAAAATCTGGGAAAAGAATTGGTTTTGCAGGCTAGTTTGGAAAAATATTTTTTAGTTGCAGGTTTGAAGGATCCGGTAACAGAGTATTATCTTGATGGCGAGTCTGGTACAGTTGATCCAACTCCAACTGAAACTTATACTTATAAGAAAGTGACAACAGTTGAATCAGGTAATACTTATCTCCTTGTTGCACCAGTTGATGACTCTTTGTTTGTTGCAAATAATTTGAATGAATCTTATAGTTATGGCTATTTCTATTGTGATAAAGTAGAAGGCGCAGAGAAAACGATGATTGAGTTGAAGAAATCAACTAATAATTTTGTTTTGACTGCAGTAGATGGTGGTTATACTATTCAGGATTCATACGGCCGTTATTTGTATATGAGTGGAAACTATAATTCTTTTAATGTTTCTGCCGAAAGAGTGGATGGAGATGTATGGACTGTTGATGAAAATTCGGATGGTACTTTCAAAATTACAAACGTAGCAAAAGGTAAGTATATGCAATATTCTTTGCAGTATCATAGCTATGGTGCTTACACATCTGAAAGTGGTGTAATGCCTTATTTGTATCAGTTGGAAAACTCCTCTACTGGTATTGATGTTGTTGAAGGGGAAAATAATGCACCAGTTGAAGTTTATACTCTGAATGGTGTTAAGGTAGGTTCTTCTTTGGACGGCTTGAATAAGGGCATCTATTTGGTTAAGAAAGGAAATAAAGTGCAGAAAGTACTGAAGTAATATCTTAATGTGAACACTATTAATGGATATCTAGGTAAGGGGACAGGTGTGAAAACCTGTCCCCTTCGTTTTTTATAGTGGCTGGGTGGGCATTAGATGAATTTGCTTTTGGCAGGTGTGTCTTAATACAGAAATACTTCACACCGTTTTAACAATTAAAAGATTAAAATGGG
>CAJMQV010000030.1 GCA_905215575.1 uncultured bacterium
TTATCTTTATATGTCTGGTTTCTTCCATGACTAATCTTTTAATTTAATTGCAAAATTAATATATTTGCAGTAAGATATAATCAAAAAGTCAGTTAAATCATGAAGATAGGAGATAAAGTTAGATTCCTGAGCGAAGTAGGAGGCGGTGTAGTTACCGGCTTTCAGGACAAGGATACAGTGTTGGTACAGGATGAGGACGGCTTCGATATCCCCATGCTGATTCGTGAATGCGTCGTGGTAGATACCAACGACTATAATATAGCCAAAGTCAATACGGGCACCCGCACCATTGACATGAAGGGTTCTTACGGCAGTGGTTTCACTGGCGGGGGTACTCCCAGCAGCCGTTTCCGCTCGGAGAAACCGGATACTCTGGTACATGCCTTTGACGATGATGAGGACGACAAGCCCATCACTTTTGAGCCGCGCCCGGTAGAGCGCCGTGACGGTGACAAACTGAACGTCTTTCTGGCCTTTGTGCCTACCACTCCGAAGGAGATGACCAGCACTAAGTTTGAGGCATATCTGGTGAATGCCACCAACTATTATTTGAACTTTGTGTACATGAGTGCCGAGGGTAACAGCTGGAAACTGCGTCATCAGGCCATTGTGGAGCCGAATACCAAGCTCTTTGTAGAAGAATTCGGACGTGAGGATCTGAACGATATGGAACGTGTCTGCGTGCAGGCTACCGCCTACAAGAAAAACAAACCGTTCCTGATCAAGCCTACCATCAATGCAACCTTCCGTATTGATGCGGTGAAGTTCTACAAGACACATGCGTTCCAGCAGAGTGATTTCTTCGAGGAACCGGCCTTGATTTATGAGATTGTACGCAATGATGTTCCGGCCCGAGAAGTATTTATCGATGCGGAACAGATCAAAGAGGCGCTTCTGAAGAAATCTACAGATGAAAAGCCGGCACAGAAAGCCGGAAAACCGAAAAAGGACAACGGTATTCTGGAGGTGGATCTGCACATTACCGAGTTGCTTGACAATACAGCCGGACTGAGTAACCGTGAGATGCTGAACCGTCAACTGGAGGAATTCAACAAGGTGATGGAAGCCAACAAAGGACAGAAAAACCGTAAGATTGTCTTCATTCACGGCAAAGGGGAAGGAGTGCTTCGCAATGCGCTGATCAAGGAACTGAAGCATAAATACAAGAACTGTTCTTATCAGGATGCTTCCTTCCAGGAGTATGGCTATGGAGCAACGATGGTAACCATTCATTAAAAAGACAGTGTGTCATGAGAAAAATGCTTTGCCCACAATGTAAAATCGGTGCCTTTTACGTGAAAAACGAGAAAGGCGACCGATGCTTGGTATATGTGGACGAGAAAGGTGAGGTATATACCAAATATCCCACGGATTCACTCGAAGGATTTGATACTACGGTGGTTTACTGTTTGGGATGTTCTTGGAGCGGTTCTCCGAAACGCTTGATTAAATACTAAAGGCTATTTGTCGAAAAAGATTTGTAAAAGCCTTACTTTCTGTTAATTCAATCAGTTCTTCTGCTATTTTTTTCGTAACTTTAAAGCGATAAAAAAATCATTAGTTGAATTAATTGAACAGAAAAAGTTATCATTTATGAAATATATCATCGCATTACTTCTATTTTGTTTTACAGCAACCACCCAGGCTTTTGGGCAGAGATTACTTACCGACGAGGCAGAATCCGTTACTGGAGAAGACATAGTAGAAAGAGCGATGAAATATATCGGAGTTCCTTATCGCAGTGGAAACATGAATCCGAAAATAGGATTTGACTGCTCAGGCTTTACCACTTATGTGTTCAAAAAGGAGAATATTCTGCTGACACGCTCTTCGCGTACACAGTTTAAGGAAGGAACCAAGGTAGATGACAAAAAGGAATTGCAGAAAGGTGATCTGGTGTTTTTCGGAGGTTCCGGATCGAAAAAAACAATCGGACATGTGGGTATTGTTACCGATGTCAATGAAGAAACCGGAGCATTTTCCTTTATCCATGCCAGCCGTAAGGGAATCTGCATTTCTTCGTCTACAGAGCCTTACTATAGCAAGCGTTATGTAGGGGCCAGAAGAGTTTTGGAAGCTTAATCGATGAAATAATACAGCATAAAAAAGGATCGGATTTCTCCGGTCCTTTTTTATTTTTCCATTACCGCCCCGTCAGTAATCCATTACTGTGCTGAAAGTAATCCATTACTGACGGGGCGGTAATTCATAAATGATAATATCAGTCAAAAAAACAACCTTTTTTCAGAACCTCATGGAAGCGTAGAGGCCATAACTGCCGGGAGCTGCTACGGGAGCCAATACAACGTCGTGCTTGCGCATAAAGGGGCGTGTATAGATATAACTGCTTCCTACACCGATGGCTGCACCGGCGGCCACGTCCCACCAATCGTGTTTCTTTCCGAACACACGGGTCCAGCCTACATAAGCCGACAAGGCATATGCCGGTGCCCCCCATTTCCAACCGTAACGGCGCTGGATGAAAGCTGCTGCCGTAAAGGCCGCGGAGGTGTGCATCGAAGGGAAAGAATGGAAATCACTATGGTCGGGGCGTTCTTTCTTGACCAGATACTTCAAAGCATAGGTAACACCTAAAGTTGTTACCCCCGACAAAGCGCCCTGTTTCAGTCCCTGCCAGTCTTTCTGTACCAGTACGGCTGTCAGTCCGGCAGCCGCCAGCATACCTACAGCCACGTCTCCGCTGGTGCGTACGCCCCGTTGTGCCGGGGTAGGCTGAAACTCCTGTGCCCGTACCGGTAAAAGGAACAGACACAGAAGGAGTAATAAGGTTATTTTTTTCAAGACAACCATAATACAATTTTGGGAATAAAAATAATACAACCGATGATAGCTGCCGCAATGGCCAGAATCAGTACCGCACCGGATGCCAGATCCTTGGTACGCTTGATAGCTTCATCATATTCTTGGGTTACCCGATCGGCCAGAGCTTCCACAGCGGAATTGACCGCTTCGGCAGCCAATACCATGCCGATGGCGAATATCACGGCAATCCATTCGGACACGCTGATGCCGAAAAAGAAACCGGCCACGACCACACACACAGCCGCAAAGCAGTGAATCCAGGCATTGGCTTCCTGAGTTATCAGCAGACGGATGCCGTGAAAGGCATAGCCGAAACTGCGCAACCGCTTGCGTAAGGTAAAACCGTTGTTTTTCATCGGAAACTAAAAATTAATCTGTACTTCTACCGGACAATGGTCCGAACCGAATATATCGGTATGAATATGGGCACTCTGGAGTTTTTCTTCCAGACGGGAAGACACCACAAAATAGTCAATACGCCACCCGGCGTTCTTTTCACGCGCCTTGAAGCGGTAAGACCACCAGGAGTAGATGTTTTCCATATCGGGGTAGAAGTAACGGAAGGAATCGGTAAAACCGCTGTCGAGCAGATTCTGGAATTGCTCGCGTTCCTCGTCCGTAAATCCGGCATTGCGGCGGTTGGTCTTAGGGTTTTTCAAGTCAATTTCCTTATGGGCCACATTCAAGTCGCCGCACAACACTACGGGCTTCTTGGCATCCAGTTCGCAGATATAGGCCCGGAAATCACGTTCCCATTCCATGCGGTAATCCAGACGCTTCAGTCCGTCCTGTGAATTCGGAGTGTATACGGTCACCATATAAAAGTCCGGCATTTCAAGAGTAATGACGCGGCCTTCGTGGTCGTGTTCCTCTTTTCCGATTCCATATGTTACAGACAATGGTTCGTGCTTTGTGAAAATTGCCGTACCGGAATAGCCTTTCTTTTCGGCATAATTCCAGTAAGAATGATAGCCCTCAAACTCCAGATCCAACTGTCCGGCCTGCATCTTGGTTTCCTGCAGGCAGAAGAAATCCGCGTCCAGACGGGCAAACGCCTCGCGGAAACCTTTGTCGCAACAAGCCCGCAAGCCGTTGACATTCCATGATATAAACTTCATATTTCTTTTTTGATATAGGGGTTAATGCTGCAAAAATACGCTTTATTTCCTTCTGTTCAAAGAAATGTCCGGGCAATGACCTGTCTTGAAAAAGATTCATTAACTTTGCGGTACATTTCTTATCTTAATCTTAGAAAAACAAAATTATTTTACCCATGAAGAAAAATGCTTTTACTTTGTTCCGGGGATTTTGCCTAGGACTGTTGCTGAGCGGCTGCTCCGTTTCGAAGGATGTCAGCATGTTGCAATTCAATATTTGGCAAGAGGGCACCATGGTGCCTCAGGGATACGAAGCCATTGTTGAGGAGATAGCCCGTTTGCAACCGGATTTTGTCATGTTGAGCGAGGTGCGCAATTACCACGATACGCGTTTCTGCGACCGCATCGTGCAGTCGCTTCAGGAAAAGGGACAGACTTACTATTCTTTCTACAGTTATGATTCCGGTTTGCTGAGTCGCCATCCGATAACCGATTCAACGACTATTTTCCCCATTAAAGATGACCACGGCACCATCTACAAGTTACGCACGTCCTTGTACGGCCATCCTTGTGCGGTTTATACAGCGCATCTGGATTATCAGAACGACACTTATTATGAGGTACGCGGATACGATGGCAACAGTTGGCAAAAGATGGATGCTCCATTGACAGATACTACAGAAATATTGAGAAGAAATGCGTTGTCGCTTCGTGATGAGGCTATACAGAACTTTACGGTTGATGCGCAAAAGGAAATAGCTGGAGGCAGTCTGGTGTTTCTTGGAGGTGATTTCAACGAGCCGTCGCATCTGGACTGGACCGAAGCTACCAAAGACAGCGCAGACCATCATGGAGTCGTCATTGCGTGGCCGGCAACCAGCACTTTGCAACAGCATGGTTTTCGGGATGCCTACCGCAGCCTCTATCCCAATTCGGTAACGCATCCGGGATATACTTACCCTTCGGATAATCCGGCACTGGCTCCGGAGAAGATAACCTGGACTCCGGATGCCGACGAACGGGAGCGTATTGATTTTATTTTTTATTATCCACACAAGAATTTGAAATTGAAAGAGGCTGCTGTTGTAGGACCAAATGGTTGCATCCGAAAAGGAAAACGGGCACCCGAACTTTCTCAGGATTCTTTCATCCTTCCTCAAGATACATGGCCTTCGGATCATAAAGGAGTATGGGCAAAGTTTCGCTTGAAAGAAAAAAAGAACAAATAGTAAAAAATATTTTTGTATATATTTTTCGTAACTGCTTATTGTCTGAAGGAAAGTATTAAAATTGCGGAAGATGCTTGATTTTATAAGGCTTTTGCCAAATAATGGATGAAGATATTTTGTAATCAATACAAACTTTGGAGAAAAACTAAAGTCAAAAATAGAAAAATAAATACAGAAAAAAGGTTTGGATAGCTCTTTAAAAAGATATATCTTTGTCGTCGTTCAGGTGTTTGACCGGGCAATCCTGTCTGGCAAATGAAAAGGGAATCGGGTGTAAATCCCGAACAGGCCCGCTGCTGTGAATCCTTTCACAAGACTTTGCTCATACCACAAAAAACCACTGGTTCGATGCGGAACCGGGAAGGAAGCAAGGTTGGATAAGTCAGAAGACCTGCCTGAAGACATTGTATAATATGACTTCGTGGACTAAAGACATATTATAGGCAAAGATTTCTATCCGAGACATGACGGTTGCAGAACCATAAAACCCTAAAGAAAACAGGGTAAGGGGATTCTTTGCTGAAAAACAGGTAATTAGACATTTAACATTGAAAAAAGATATGATTCAAACGGTACTTAAAAGGGACGGACGCATCGTTGAATTCAACAGCGAAAAGATCGTCACAGCCATACGCAAGGCCATGATGCAAACAGAATTGGGTGAAAACCAGGAACTGGGATTGCATATTGCCGAACACATTGCTGCAAAAGGCAAATCACAAATGACTGTGGAAGAGATTCAGGATGCGGTGGAAATCGAACTGATGAAGAGCAAAAGAAAAGACGTTGCTCAGAAGTATATTACCTATCGTAACCAGCGTAGCATTGCGCGAAAAGCCAAGACACGCGACATGTTCCTGGAAATCATCAATATCAAGTCAAATGATGTGACACGCGAGAATGCGAACATGAATGCCGATACTCCTGCCGGTATGATGATGAAGTTTGCCAGCGAAACGACCAAACCCTTTGTAGATGACTACCTTTTGAGTGAGGAAACCCGTCAGGCTGTAAAGAATAATTATCTGCATATCCATGACAAGGATTATTATCCGACCAAGAGTCTTACCTGCGTACAGCATCCGTTGGATCATATTCTGAAAAACGGTTTTTCTGCCGGACACGGCGAATCCAGACCGGCCAAAAGAATTGAGACCGCCAGCATTTTAGGATGTATCTCTTTGGAAACTGCACAGAACGAGATGCATGGCGGACAGGCCATTCCGGCTTTTGACTTCTATCTGGCTCCTTATGTACGCGCCAGTTATGTGGAAGAAGTGAAAATTCTGGAGGAACTGACCGGTGAAGATCTGAAGCATTTGTATGAGGCTGAGATCGACGATTATCTGACTTTGCCTTTGGACGATTTGCAGGGGGATGCCCGCATGAAGCAGCATGCCATCAATAAAACCGTAGCACGTGTGCATCAGTCTATGGAAGCGTTTATCCATAATATGAACACCATTCATTCGCGCGGTGGAAATCAGGTGGTATTCAGTTCCATTAATTATGGTACGGATACTTCGGCCGAAGGACGTTGTGTGATCCGTGAATTGCTGACCAGTACTTATGAGGGTGTGGGTAATGGCGAAACGGCGATCTTCCCAATCCAGATCTGGAAGAAGAAGAGAGGCGTAAGCTATCTGCCGGAAGATCGGAACTATGACCTTTACTGTTATGCCTGCAAGGTAACGGCCCGTCGTTTCTTCCCGAACTTCATCAATCTGGATGCCACTTTCAACCAGCATGAGATGTGGCGTGCCGATGATCCGAAGCGTTATTTGTATGAAACAGCTACCATGGGTTGCCGTACTCGCGTGTTTGAGAATTACTTTGGTCCGAAGACTTCTGTAGGACGAGGAAACTTATCTTTCTCAACCATCAACATCGTGCGTCTGGCCATTGAGTGCATGGATATCAAGAACGAAGAAGAGCGTATTGCCTCTTTCTTTGCAAAACTGGACCGTATGCTTGAAGTTACAGCCAAGCAGCTGGACGACCGCTTCAAGTTCCAGTCTACCGCCTTTGTAAAACAGTTCCCATTGCTGATGAGCTCGCTCTGGAATGGTGCGGAGAAACTGGATCCGAATGAAACCATTGCTCCGGTAATCAATCAGGGTACTTTGGGCATCGGATTTATCGGATTGGCTGAGTGTCTGGTGGCTTTGATCGGAAAACATCATGGAGAAAACGAGAAGGCTCAGGAATTGGGTCTGCGTATCGTGACTTATATGCGCGACCGTGCAGCCGATTTCTCAAAGACTTATCAGCATAACTACAGTGTATTGGCTACACCGGCTGAGGGATTGGCAGGACGCTTCACCAAGATAGACCGTAAGAAGTTCGGTGTACTTCCGGGTATTACAGACCGTGATTACTACACCAACTCAAATCATGTGCCGGTGTATTACAAGTGCAGCGCCCGTCATAAAGCCGAAGTGGAGGCACCGTATCACGATCTGACCCGAGGCGGACACATCTTCTACGTGGAGATTGACGGTGATGCCACACACAATCCGGAAGTTATCATGCGCGTGGTGGACATGATGGACCGTTACAATATCGGTTACGGCTCTGTAAATCATAATCGCAACCGCTGCATGGACTGCGGTTATGAGAATGCTGACGATCATCTGGAGAAATGCCCGAAATGTGGTAGCACCCACATTGACCGTCTGCAACGTATCACCGGTTATCTGGTAGGTACCACTGACCGTTGGAATCAGGGTAAGCTGGCCGAATTGAACGACCGTGTCATTCATACAAAAGATTAATCTAAGAAGAATAACAATATGATTTCTGTCATCAAAATCGTGGAGGACACCACGGTAGACGGACCGGGATTCCGCACGACGGTTTATGCCGCGGGATGCCCGAATGCCTGTCCGGGATGCCATAATCCGCAATCATGGAAAAAGAGCGCAGGCAAGTTGATGCCTGTCGATGAGATTATGAAAGTGATCCGGGCTGATGAATTTGCCGATGTGACTTTCAGCGGAGGTGATCCGATGTTTCAGCCGGAAGGGTTTACCAAATTGGCCCGACAAATCAAAAAGGAAACCGGAAAGAACATCTGGTGCTATACCGGTTATACTTATGAACAGTTGTTGAAAAACGATCGTCAGAAGGAACTGCTCCAATGGATAGACGTATTGGTTGACGGTCCTTTTATAGAATCTCAAAAGGATGAGGACCTGTTGTTCCGGGGCAGTCGCAACCAGCGTCTTATTGATGTACCCCGTTCGCTGCATAACGGACATGTGGAACTTTATCATAGCGCAATGGTCTGAATGACTGTTGTGACCAGATTAAACGGGAATCCCCCAATGAAGCTTTAGAGCATGAAATTTGGCTTCATTGGGGGATCTTTTTTTCATCAGGAAAGTATCTGTCCGGAGGTAGATGATACCTTTTCAGAAGCATGCTGACGAAAAGAAAAAATCATCAGGACGACATTTTAAAATGATCCTGATGATTTTTATGTTTCTTTACCGGAAACGGCTTAGCGCAAACGCTTTTCCGGATACATATCGTTCCACCACTCCGGTGAATCCTGCAACCATTTGGCAAACCAGGCCATAATGGCATTGTGCCACTGTATACGTTTGTAATAATCGGCAATAAAGTGGTCTTCACCATCTACCTGGATAAACTCTACCGGCTTGCCTAAAATCTTCAAGGCATTGTAAAGTTGGATACTTTCGCCCATAGGTACATTCGTATCGGCTGTACCGTGCAACAGCAGCAACGGTGTGTTGATCTTATCGGCGTTGAACAGAGAACCCTGTTTGGTAAACAGTTCCGGATTGGCCCACGGATAACTCTGTGCGGCGGCTACGGCATTATAGCCTACACCCCAATAGCCTTCGCCCCAATAGCTGGTTACATTACTGATACCGGCATGTGAAGCGGCTGCTGCAAACAGGTCAGTTTGGGTTTGCAGATATTGAGTCATGAAACCACCGTAAGAAGCTCCCAGACAACCGATTTTTGTAGAGTCAACAAAGGCATGCTCTTTGCAGAACTGACGGGTACCCTCGATGATATCGTCAGCTGTACGCTGACCCCAGGCATTGACATGGCGTGCGGAGAATTCCTGGCCGAAACCGATTGTTCCACTTGGATTGACTACATAAACCACATAGTCGCGCGAAGCGAACAACTGGGCTGCATACGGATTGTCCATAGTCTTTTCCGTCGGGGTAGTTCCTCCGTAGTAGTACACAATGAGTGGATATTTCTTATTGGCATCAAACTGCGGTGGTAAGCAGTAATAACCGGTAATTTCGGTGCCGTCGGAAGCTTTGAAGTTCCAGTCCTTGATGGTTCCCATATCCATTTTTTTCAATTCCTCTGCGTATGGATCGGCAATCAGTGTGGATTTGCCTTGTGACAGATCAAAGAGATAGGCCGTGCCGCTGGTGCTGGCAGTAGCAGTAGTATAAGCCGCTACCGGCGCCTTGTCGGACAAAGAGAAGTTGCGCACACAGTCACCCTCCAACGGAAGACGTTCGTACTTGCCGCTCTTGACCTGATAACGGTATACGGTTTCCTGTGCGCCATCTGTGGTCTTGAAATAGATGTTCTTGTCATAAGGTGACCAGTTTGTAGAAACGATGGTCGGATTGAAATCTTTGGTGATCGGGTCAATCTTACCACTTTCGATGTCCAGAATAAAGGCTTGGGTATCGTAATTATTGGCTATCGGATGATTGCCACAGTTCTTTCCGATACCGCCAAATGCTTCGGGACCACCAGTCATCAGCACCGATTTACCGTCGGGGGAGAAGGAAGCACCATTCATAAAGGAATCCTGAGCTACCAGTGTATCAACGGCCAGAGTCTGAAGATTCATGCGATACAGAGATGAGGCGCTGAAAGGCCATTCGTCCGGAGTGCTTTGTGACACGGTAAAGAGCAGATATTTGCCGTCGGCACTTAAATCCTGCATGTAGCTGGTGCGCAATCCGCTAGTCAGACGCTCGCGTAAGCCGGTCTGTAAATTATAGCGTACAATGAAACTGCGTCCGCGGGTTCCGGGAACACGGTCTTCGGGACTCAGCACGCGATGAACCGGACCGTTGTCACCTTTGATCTGCTCGTAATCAGTAAAGAACAGAGTCTTTTCATCAGGTGACCATACGAAATGTCCTTCAGGTACATGATCGGCAACAACTTCTTCGGCCAGAGTCTTCGGATCTACGGTGATGATCTTTACGCCTTTATCTGAAGTGGCGGTGTAATACAGGCGTGAACTGGTTGGAGTCCATGACAGCGATTTGGCTCCTTGAGTGAATGTTGAAAGAGTGCGACCGCTTTTCACCTCGCTCAACACTGTGTATGTATTGCTTCGCTGCATATTATACCAGTCGGTATACTGGGTGAGCAGATATTTGCCGTCGGGAGAAACACTGACGCGAGTCACACGTTTGCCAAATACGGTATTCGGCAACAAATAGCGTCCCTTCATTTCCGGATCGGCAGTTACCTGAATCAAAGAATCGGTATTGGCTTCCGGTTCCCAACGCATGGTAAAGTCTGTTTCTGCCGAGTCGACCTGCAAACGAAGCACCTTCAAGGCTACCTGATACATCACCTCTGGCTCCAGTCTTAAATCCACACTGATTTCCTGAGCATGCTTCAGAGAATCCTGCACGGCTTTCTTGTCTTTTTTCTTTTCACCGTTTACATAAATCTCAAAACGGTAAGGCATTTTGATTTTTAGTTTACCCTTGCAGAACCGGTCGGCACGAATGCAGGTGTTCAGAACCAGAAACTGGTTTTCGCTGTTCTTGTCCTGTTCCGGCAAATGGAATATGCCGGCTGTATCGGCACTTAAGTACAAAGAACCTTCCTGATTGCGATCCAAAGGAAGGGCTGATCTCATTAATAAATCAGCTAAATCCGGTTTTACTCCATCCGTATTCAAGGAGTCGGTAAAAATCGGAGAACATACAGAAATAGGCTGCTGTAACTGCAAACGCTGAATGTTATCGGCATTAACCGATGGGGCAGAAAGCAATAAAGCAGCAAAAGGTAATACTACTGTTTTTTTCATTTTGAGCTGTTCTATTCGTTTTTGTATACAATAAACCACTATGAATATGCAAAAATACAGTTTTTTTCTTTATAAATACCAAGAATGGAACTGTTGGCAATTTTTAAAGACTTCTTACTAAATAATAAATCACAGGATTTTTATTCCACATTCTTGAAAATATTACGTAATTTTGACCCCTCATTTCAGAAAAGAATATCATTGTATCATTCAAAATCAAAAACGGTATGAAAAAAGTTTTCGTTTTATTGGCTTTGCTTCCGCTGGCTATCTTTTTACTGACCGGATGCGAGAAACCGGCTACTTACCAAGTGACGGAAGGCAGTACACATACATATTATCGTATTAAATATTTGTATAAGGAATCGCTCGATGAAGAGATCGATGATATGATCAAGGCATATCATCATGCTATCAATCCATTTGATTCTACATCAATCATCACAGCTGTAAACAATAATACTTGTATGCAGGTGGATACTTTGTTTACAAGAGCCTTTAATAACTGTACGAAAATCTCAGAGGCTACTGACGGTATGTTTGATGCGACTTGTGCGCCGTTGATTAATCTTTGGGGATTCGGATTCAAGAATATGGGTGCCGTCAATCAGGTGGAAATAGACAGTCTGAAAGAATTTGTAGGATATAACAAGGTTAAGATTCAAGGTGATCAGGTGGTTAAAGAGGATCCGCGTATCCTGTTGAACTTTTCTGCGATCGGTGACGGGTATCTGTGTGATCTGATTGCAGAATTGCTGGAAAGACATGGCATTAAGGATTATCTGGTAGATATAGGCGGCGAAGTCATGGCCAGTGGTAAGAATCCGAAAGGCAATCCCTGGACTATCGGTATCAACAAACCGGTAGATGATACTTTAGGAGTAAATCAGGAAATTCAGCAAATTATCCAATTGCCGCAAAAGACCGGTGTTGCCACTTCGGGTAATTATCGCAATTTCTATATTAAGGACGGAAAGAAATATGCGCATACCATCAATCCGAAGACCGGATACCCTGCAGACGGAGATATCCTGAGCGCTACGGTTATCGCTCCGAACGGTACCAATGCGGACGGTTTTGCTACGGCTTTTATGGCTATGGGACGCGAGAAAGCCAAGAAATTCATTACCAGCCATCCGGAACTGGAATACTACTTTATTTATGCCGATGACAAAGGAAACTTTATCAGCGAGTATTCAGAAGGCATGAAGAAATATTTTAAAGATTGAATTTAGATAGAATATTAAGACAAAAAGCGCCTCCAGAAAATGAAGTGGAGGCGCTTTTTGTCTTAGGTCATACTAATTGACCTTTTATTTCGGACTTACCACAGAATTTTTGTAAGTTTGTAGTTTATAAGTAAAGAAGACTATATGAAGAAATATGTGATTATTGTGGCGGGAGGCAAAGGGCTTCGTATGGGAGGAGAGATTCCCAAACAGTTTCTTCCGATAGGGGGCAAACCTGTATTGATGCGTACGGTGGAGGCTTTCTATCAGGCAGAAGCCGAAATCGGAATAGTATTGGTTTTGCCTCATGAGCAACAGGATTATTGGCGGGAATTGTGTCATCAGTATGATTTTCAGATTCCATATATTCTGGCTGATGGCGGTCAAACGCGTTTCCATTCTGTGCAGAATGGTTTACGGATGATTCCAGATGGAGAGGCTGATGCTTTGGTTGCTGTTCATGATGGAGTTCGTCCGTTTGTGTCTGCGCAGGTGATTCAGACATGCTTTGATGAGGCTGCCCGCCAGGGAGCCGTAGTGCCGGTGTTGGACATGGTTGATTCTGTGCGCCGTTTGTCTGATGATGGTGGAAGCAAGGCAGAGGACCGTTCGCGTCTGAAGTTGGTGCAGACTCCGCAAACCTTCCGTGCCGATATATTAAAGAAGGCTTATAGCCAGGATTTTACAGAACTCTTTACAGATGATGCGTCTGTTGTGGAAGCATCTGGAGTTTTTGTATCCTTGGTGCAAGGTAATCGTGAGAATATCAAGATCACGACTCCTTTTGATTTGAAAATAGCCGAAGCGCTTCTTAAAGGATAGGCCCATGTTGGATCTGGAACGACAGGATATTAAGTTTCTACCGGGTGTAGGACCGCAGCGTGCGCGATTGCTTAATGATGAATTGAAAATCTACACGCTGAACGACCTGCTTTATTATTTCCCTTATAAGCATATTGATCGCAGTAGGTTGTACTCCATAAAGGAACTTACTGCCGATATGCCGTATGTACAGATCAAAGGGCAGATTCTCAGTTATGAAACGGAAGGTGAAGGGCGTAAGCGTCGTCTGATTGCTCATTTTACGGATGGCTATGGAGTGGTGGATTTGGTATGGTTTCAGGGAATCAAGTATATTGCTTCTCATTATAAGATACATCAGGAGTATATTGTGTTTGGAAGGCCCTCGGCCTTTAACGGGCGCATTAATATTTCGCATCCGGATATAGAGCCGGCCGAGCAACTGACACTTTCATCCATGCGGATGCAACCTTACTATAACACTACGGAGAAGATGAAGCGCAGCGGGATGAATTCCCGTACACTGGAGCATTTTACTTCTACATTATTCCAGAAACTTGATGCTCCGGTTCCCGAAACCTTGCCACAATGGCTGGTGGATGAACTGCATCTGATTCCGTTGGGACAGGCTTTGCGCCAGGCTCATTATCCGGCAACAGCCGAAGAGTTGCGTCGTGCTCAATTCAGATTGAAGTTTGAAGAGCTTTTTTATGTTCAGCTTAATATCTTGCGTTACACACGCGACCGCATCCGCCGCTATCGGGGTTTCGTATTTTCGCGTGTCGGCAATTATTTCCATCAGTTTTACAGTGATTATTTGCCTTTTGCTCTGACTGGTGCCCAAAAGCGGGTTATCAAGGAAATCCGTACGGATATGGGGAGCGGACGACAGATGAACCGTTTGCTGCAGGGCGATGTGGGTAGTGGCAAAACCTTGGTTGCTCTGATGTGTATGCTTATTGCTTTGGATAATGGCTATCAAGCCTGTATTATGGCGCCGACAGAGATTCTTGCCGAGCAGCATCTGGAAACTTTCCGTAATTTTTTAGGTGACATGCCTGTTACGGTAGAACTGCTGAAAGGATCGGTCAAGGGCAAACGTCGTCAGGCGGTGCTCGATGGGGTGCGTGACGGGTCGGTACAGATTTTGGTCGGTACTCATGCCGTGCTGGAAGATCCGGTTGTGTTTCAGAATCTCGGTATGGTCGTGATTGATGAGCAGCATCGTTTTGGAGTGGCGCAGCGTGCCCGTTTATGGAGTAAGAATACTTGGCCGCCGCATGTACTGGTAATGACAGCCACCCCTATACCGCGTACCTTGGCCATGACGCTTTATGGCGATCTGGAAGTGTCGGTCATTGATGAATTGCCTCCGGGAAGAAAACCGATACAAACTACACACCGTTTTGAGAACCAAAGGGAAAGTCTGTATCAGGGGGTACGGCGCGAGATACAGCGCGGGCGGCAGGTCTATGTGGTTTATCCGCTGATTCAGGAAAGTGAAAAGTTGGATATCAAAAATCTGGAGGAGGGATACGAGCATCTGTGCCAGGTCTTTCCGGAATATCGAATCAGCAAAGTTCACGGTAAGATGAAAGCGCAGGAGAAGGATGAAGAGATGCAGCGGTTCATATCCGGGGAAACACAGATTCTGGTTGCCACAACGGTGATCGAAGTAGGTGTGAATGTACCTAATGCTTCGGTGATGATTATAGAAAATGCCGAGCGCTTCGGACTGGCCCAATTACATCAGCTTCGTGGCCGGGTAGGGCGTGGGGCCGAACAGTCTTATTGTATTCTGGTTACGAAATACGAATTGAGTAAGGATACACGCCGGAGAATGCAGATTATGACCGAAACCAATGATGGTTTTGAGATTGCTGAGGAAGATCTGAAATTGCGTGGACCGGGAGACTTGGAAGGTACACAGCAGAGCGGTATTGCCTTTGATTTGAAGTTGGCCAATCTGGCCCGTGACGGACAGATTTTGGAGTTGGCTCGTCAAAAGGCACAACAGTTGCTTGATGCTGATCCGGAAGAGAAAAGCTCAGAAAATCGGATTGTTTGGGCTCGTCTGGAACATTTGAGGAAAAATCAGGTAAATTGGTCGGCCATTTCTTGATGATATTTGATAAGTATATGAAAATCAGATGTGTTCTGAATGCTTAAAAGAGTTATGAAACAAAAGCCTAACCACCTTTCAGGTTTAATTTTGGTAAAAAAGTATTAATATGGTTTGGCTTTTTGTTTGGAAAACGCTATTTTTGCAACCGGATGTTTGTTTAAAGTTCCTGCTTGTATCATGAGGTCGGGCGTTCGTTGAGCCCGTGTTTGTGTCGGGAACAGGCAAAAATCTGTTATGGCTT
>CAJMQV010000031.1 GCA_905215575.1 uncultured bacterium
TTGTGGAAACCGATCCGCAGTGGGGCATCGGACTGAAATACCAAAAGACCTCTCAGGACGCCAAGCAGGGCAAATTCCTGATCTATCTTTCTTCCGATCTGGTAAATCTGGGACGAAAAGTATCGGTTTACGTAAACGGCAAGAAAGCCTATGTGGGCAAGCCTCAGCAGCGTCTGGAGCATCTGGTAAACAGCTGTATCACTTTTGCCGATCCGGAACGTCTGTTCCCGGCCGCAGTAGCCATTGATCTTGAAAAACTATAAAACAAGAATAGATTATGAAACGGACAAATATCCTTCAGACTTCCTCGCTCCTGCTATGGCTGCTGGCCGGCATTCTTTTCGGTGCTTGCAACCAGAGCGAAGAAGCAATCAACGAAAAGTGCGGAAGCGGTGTAGTCCTGATCAAAAACCAGGGCTATTACGAGCTGAGCATTCCGAATGGCGGAAGCATTTACTTTACCAACTATTCCAAAGAAGAAGGACTGGTGCAGTTTACCATAAACCCGGACTCTATCGTTCCTTTCGAATCCTATGGCACCGGTTTCTTCGTTTCGGACAAGGGACTGATCGCCACGAACCATCATGTCATCGCTCCTTACGTTTCACCGAGCGAAGTAAAACAGGCCATCCGTGAGGTAGTACGACAGGTTCAGGCGCAATTAAGCACCGAATATGACCAGATGGTGGCCATTCAGAAAGAAGTGCAGCAACGCCAGATGCTGAAATATATGTTCGGACAGGATTACACGGAAGAAAGCTATACAGCCGCCTGGATCGAATCGCAAATGGAAGCATACCGCCGATTGTATCAGGCTTATTCTTCGCTCAATATCGCACAGGCACAGTTGAAGCTGCACAATAAAATAGACATAGCCTACAACGACAGTTATATCAAGAGCGAGGCCGACTTTCATTCTTGTAATCTGGTTGGCAGCGACGAAGAACACGACCTGGCTCTGATACAGCTTGCCGACGGCAAAACACCTCAGGGACGCTATATCTTTCCGGTAAGCGACACCGATCCGCTTGAGGATTATTCCATCTGGGAACAGGCCATGAAAACCATTCATACCGACAAGAACCAGCGTCTGGTCATGATCGGTTACAATCTGGGACCGGTACTGGCCGTGACCAACCAGGGCATCAAGGCACAATACACTTCGGGAAGCATCAGCCAGAAGGACGAGGACCGCATTCTGTATTCCATTCCGGCTCTGCACGGCTCCAGCGGATCACCTGTGATCAATGCCCGGGGGCAGTTGGTAGCCATCCAATATGCCGGTCTGGACAAGACACAGAGTTTCAATTACGGCATCCGTTCCATCCATCTGCGCCGACTGATAGATGAAGTGACCGAATAATATTAAGGAAAAAGATTCATTCATGGGAAAAATAAAGGATAACACCAAAACTCTTTGGAACCATACGGAACAGGTTCCCATCTTTGTATACCTGCTGCGCTGGCTGGTGCTTTCAGCACTGTCGGGAGCAGTCATCGGCAGCGGCTCTGCCTTATTGCTCGTTTCGCTCGAATGGGCCACCCGGACCCGTGAAGAGCATCTGTGGCTCATCGCCCTGCTGCCATTGGCCGGATTGCTCATCGGTCTGATGTATCACTATTGGGCCGGAACAGCCTCCAAAGGAAACAATTATCTGATTGAGGAAATCCGTTCCCCGAACGGTATTATTCCCTTCCGCATGGCCCCTTTGGTCTATATCGGTACGGTACTGACCCACCTGTTCGGAGGTTCTGCCGGCCGAGAAGGTACAGGCGTACAGATGGGAGGAGCTCTGGCCGACCGTTTCTCAAAATATCTGCATCTGCCGACGCGCGACCATCAGATTATGGTCACCATCGGTATCAGCGCCGGTTTTGCTTCGGTCTTCGGCACTCCGTTGGCCGGTGCGGTCTTTGCCCTGGAAGTTGTGATCATCGGGCGTATGCGTTATGATGCCATTCTTCCGGCTTTTCTCTCGGCCATATTCGCTCATTTGGCATGCGAGGCCTGGGGCGTGAACCATACGCATTACCATATCGGAGCAGTCCCGTCCATCAATCCGCAACTGATTCTGTGGACTCTGCTGGTATCAATGTTCTTCGGTATTGTATCCATGCTCTTCTCCCGAAGTGTGAGTTTCTGGAGCCGGTTAAGCAGCAAGTATATCACTTATCCTCCATTCCGTCCGCTGATAGGCGGTGTGGTGATTGCGCTCGCCGTATGGTTGTTGGGCACTACCAAATACATCGGTCTGGGAGTACCTACACTGGTAGCCTCTTTCCACGAACAACAGCAGCTCTATGACTTCGTTCTGAAACTGCTGTTCACCACCTTCACCATTGGCGTAGGATTCAAGGGTGGCGAGGTTACTCCCCTTTTCTTCATCGGAGCGACCTTGGGAAGCGCCCTTTCCGCCTGGGTGCCCATGCCCATGGGCCTGCTGGCCGGAATGGGATTCGTAGCCGTATTCTCCGGAGCGACCAATACTCCGGTGGCCTGCACCCTGATGGGCATCGAACTGTTCGGAGCCGAAGCCGGCATCTACATCGGTCTGGCTTGCGTCACAGCCTATCTGTTTTCGGGCCACACCGGAATCTATACGGCACAGATTATCGGATCGCCCAAACACCAGAAATATATGGACATGAAAGGGAAAACATTAAAATAACCCGCACTTCGCCCCTATTCGTTTTTCAAGCAACGAATGGGGGCGAAACTGTTTCTCGCAGGTATTCTTCCCCAAAAAGAACAAGCAATACGCAACTTTTTACTTAAAAAATGTAATCATAGATTTGTCATTACACCGAATCCTCGTAAATTTGTAGATAATTATAAAAAGATGACCGAAAAAAAGAACTATACAGAAAGACAGGAGCGCATTGCTCGCTTTGCGAAGGCCTTGGGACATCCGGCACGAATTGCCATCATGGAGTTTCTGGCCAAGCAACAGACATGCTACTTTGGAGCCATACACGAAGAGCTTCCGATATCAAAAGCTACCGTGTCGCAGCATCTCAAAGAGCTGAAAGACGCCGGACTCATACAGGGTGAGCTTGAAACACCCAAAGTAAAATACTGCATCAATCAAGACAATTGGTTATTGGCAAAATCATTATTCAAAGATTTTCTGGAAACTAAACTGAACAAAAAAAGTTGTTGCCAATAAACTATCTTAAGAAAATCTGACAATTGTCTTTTTTTTCATCAGGACGAAATCTGACTTTTGTCAGGACGAATTAAGCAAATCAACACTACTAATTAAATATAACTTCAAAAACATTTAAAGGAATGGGTGGTTTTTTTGGAACAGTCTCAATGACTGAATGTGTAACCGATTTATTCTACGGCACAGACTACAACTCTCATTTGGGAACCAAGCGTGCTGGTATGGCTACGTATGCCGAAGGAAAAGGATTCATGAGAAAAATTCACAGTTTGGAGAGTTCTTACTTCCGAACAAAATTTGAAGATGAACTTCCGTCCTTCGAAGGCAAATCCGGTATTGGTGTGATCAGCGACACGGACCCGCAGCCTATCATGCTCAACTCTCATCTGGGTAGATTTGCCATTGTCACTGTTGCCAAGATCAACAATGCTGAAGAACTGGCAAAGGAATTGCTGGAAGCAAACATGCACTTTGCCGAAATGAGCATGGGAAAAACCAATCCTACGGAACTGATTGCCCTGCTGATCATCCAAGGTAAAGACTTTGTGAGCGGTATTGAGAATGTGTTCAACAAAATCAAAGGTTCCTGCTCCATGCTGATCCTTACTGAAGACGGAGTAATTGCCGCACGCGACAAATGGGGACGTACTCCAATCGTCATCGGTAAGAAAAACGGAGCCTATGCCGCAACCAGCGAATCCAGCAGTCTGCCGAATCTGGATTATGAGATTGACCGCTACGTAGGACCGGGCGAAATCATCCGCATGCGTGCCACCGGACTGGAACAGTTGCGCGCCCCGAACAAAGAAATGCAGATCTGCTCTTTCCTGTGGGTGTACTACGGTTTCCCGGTTTCTTGCTATGAAGGAAGAAATGTAGAGGAAGTACGTTTCCAGAGCGGTTACAAGATGGGACAGACCGATGACTCGGAAGTGGATTGCGCCTGCGGTATTCCGGATTCGGGAGTAGGTATGGCTCTGGGTTATGCCGAGGGAAAAGGAATCCCTTATCACCGCGCCATTTCCAAATACACTCCGACATGGCCAAGAAGCTTCACACCGAGCAATCAGGAAATGCGCTCTCTGGTAGCCAAGATGAAGCTGATTCCGAACCGTGCCATGCTTCAGGGCAAGCGTGTATTGTTCTGCGATGACTCCATCGTACGCGGAACCCAGTTGCGCGACAACGTAAACGTGCTGTATGATTACGGAGCAAAAGAAGTGCACATGCGTATTGCCTGCCCACCGCTGATCTACGGCTGTCCGTTCATCGGCTTCACTTCATCAAAGAGCGACATGGAGCTGATTACCCGCCGCATCATCAAGGAAATTGAAGGCGACGAGAATGCCAAGCTGGACAAATATGCCACTACCGATTCTCCGGAATATAAGGAACTGGTAGAACGTATCCGCGCCCGCTTTGGCCTGACTTCTCTGAAGTTCAATACTCTGGAAACCCTGATCGAAGCTATCGGTCTGCCTAAGTGCAAAGTCTGCACCCACTGTTTCGACGGTTCCAGCAAGTTCTAAATAAAGAAACATAATCAAAAACAAGAAGAGGCTGTGTCTGCTTGACACAGCCTCTTCTTGTGCAATATACTTCCAGGTTGGCTTTCTTTCTAAAAACAAAAAAGGAGCTGCATCAACGTACTCGATACAGCTCCCGATAAACTACAAAATTACCAATTATTCCAGGACTGCCGGCAATATCACATCGGGACAGCCCCACTCATATAAAAGAACCCATTTTTTATTTCTCTCCTTGTGGCTTCTGAGGTCGCTGCGGACGTGTTTTCTTCTGTTGCTTCCACAATGTCTGCTGTTCCTCAGTCAGCACAGCCTTGATACCTTCATTCAGCTTCTTGCGAGCTTCTTTCATTTTATCATCACCGCGGGTAAGGCCCTCGATGGATTTGAAATATTCCTGATACAAGGCTGTAATTTTCTGTATCTGATCTTCGCTAAGGCTCAGTTCTTTGGTCATTCTCTCTACACTACGCTCTACTTTCTGTTCCGTAGTCAGCGGTTTACGGTCTCGTGTCTTGTTTTGTGCTTGTGTTGTCTGCCAGCTCATCATAACCAGAGCGGCCATCAATAATACCTTTTTCATATTTCCAATTTTAAGTATGTAATCCGTTTCACAGTCTTGTTTTGTACTGCATTCAGTCCTAAGACAGGTAACAGAGGAAAAGGTTTATTCAAAGAGTACGAAAAAATATCGATTTGTGGTATTTTAACAAATAAAACTTTCATATCAAAGCTAAAACGAAAACAGCGACCGCCCGCAAGCAGTCGCTGTTTACCATACCGTCACAACAAACGGTGTCATTCAAATAAGAAATTCTCTGTATTAAACAGACTGTATCTCACGGATACAGGCAATCAGGCGTTCAAAATCTTCAGGATATACATCTCCGATATTACCGATACGGAAAGTATCTGCCTGAGAAATCTTTCCCGGATAGATAACAAATCCACGCTCTTTCAGTTTCAGATAAAAATCCTTGAAATCAAAATCTGCAGCCGGATAATAGAAAGAAGTAATTACCGGAGACTGTTCTGCATCGGGCAGCAAAGTACGGTATCCCAGACTGCGCATACCCTCAACCAGTACCTGATGGTTCTTGCTGTAGCGGGCAAAACGGGCAGCCACGCCTCCTTCTTCTTCCAGTTCGTTCAATGCCTGCATAAAGGCACGCACCACATGAGTAGGCGAAGTGAAACGCCATTTTCCATGTCCTTTCTCCATAGTTTCCCACTGATCGTACAAGTCAAGCGACAGCGAGCGAGCCACTCCCTTGCACTGCTCCAACAGACTGCGACGGGCCAGGATAAAGCCGAATCCCGGTACTCCCTGAATACATTTGTTGGCACTGCTGATCATAAAGTCGATGCCCAAAGCTGCCATATCAATAGGAACACCTCCGAAACTGCTCATGGCATCCACAATCAGCACTTTGTCGTGTTTCTTCACCACAGCGGCAATCTCAGCCAGAGGATTCAGCACACCGGTAGTCGTTTCGCAATGTACCACAGAAACATGAGTCACCTCAGGATGCTGGTTCAGGAACTCTTCAACAAGCTTTGGATCTACAGCCTGAGTTTCCTCAAACTTCATGATATCATAATTCAGATGATAATAATCGGCAATAGTTCCCATTCGCTTTCCATAGGCTCCATTGGCTACAACCAGCAGGTGATCCTGCGGACGGACAACAGTACCCAAAGTAGCCTCAACACAGAAACTACCACTACCCTGCATCAATACGGCAGTGTATTCTTCCGGTTTGCTGGAAGCGATCTCTACAAGTTTCTTGCGAATCACCTCTACAATACCGATATTATAATCTTCGTCCCAGGTGCACCAGTCACTCATCATGGCGCTCTTTACGGTTTCGCTGGTTGTCAAAGGTACGGGGGTCAACAACAAATAAGGTCTCATATTTTTATCTTTTTATTTATTCTACAAAATGATTAGTTCATACGTTTGTTAATGGCTTCGATCAATGCCGGGAGTTCTGTAATGTCATCAACCACATAATCGGCACCGGCAGCATACATTCTGTGACGCACCTCTGCCATTTTCTGTCTGCGTTCTTCTTCACTCAGTTGCAGGAACTCTTCTTCGGTCAGTCCCATCTCGTTACTTCCGATGATGGCACCCACAGTCCATACTCCAGCGTTCACTCCTTCCTTGATGTCCGAAATGGTATCTCCGTATTTCAGAACCGACATTCTGGAAGGAACAGCCAGATCGCACATATTCTTATAGATCATGTAAGGATAAGGACGACCGCCCGGCAGACCATCAGAAGTGACACAGTTGTCTGTATGATAACCCTTAGCGGCTGCAGCCGGAACAACAACATCCATCATTTCACGGGTATATCCGGTAGTGGAACCGATCTTGATGCCCTGTGCACGCAACTGATCCAAGGTTTCAATCACATGAGGAATCGGAGTGGTATATTCTTTCAAGGTAGAAAACAGCAGGCGCTGGAAGTCTTCATAACGACCCTGCACATCTTCTTCATTATACGAACGATGATACAGATCCTCGAAACACTTTCCAATACGAGGCATATCAAAAAGCGCACGGACATGGTCTATCTTGGTCAGTCCCATCGGACGACGGGCTTCTTCTGCCGTTACCTCGATACCAATCGCACGGAAGCTCTCCAGAAAAGCGGAAACCGGTGCAAAACATCCATAATCAATAGCCGTACCGGCCCAATCCATAATCACACATTCAATTTTTTTCATACGTCTTATATTTCTAAATACATTCAACATTCAATTTTTCAGAAGTAAAAGAACCGGCCGACTCCAGCTCTTCGGAATTTGTTTTTTTCTGTCGGTTACGGTAATACTGGATATATCCCCAGGAAGCGGCAAAAGCGACACAGCAGAAAATTCCGATATATACCGTCATTTCGTTATAGAAGGTATGCCAGTCAATCTGAGCGGCAAAGAATTCCTTGAAGAACAGCAGAAACAGAGTGCCCACATAACCGATAAAATCTATCGTGATGATGAAGAAACCCACATTGCCCTTTATCTTGTAACAGGCGATGAAACGCTCGAAAAATATGGTCTGAAAACTCAGATAAGCAATGTCCAGGCACAGAGTCTGCATGAAGAGCCACGTTGCCGTGGTAAAGGTGCCTTCGGGACAACCGGCTATCAGCACCAGAGCACCCATTCCCAAAGTGGAAAGTAACAGCAGAATGCCCAGCACGGTACGATGGCTACGGGTGCGGCCCAGCAGGGCAAACACAGCCAGCATAATCAAAGTGGCAATGGCATCGAGGCGGGCAAACAGCCAGGAAGAGATGGTGCTCACATCGATGATGCACACAATGAAGTCTTCCTTGATATCGCGCAGCACCGTAAGCAGCAGATTGGCTCCGAAGAGCAGAAGCAGCAGAGGCATAAACTTGCGGAACAGGCTCATACGCTCTTTTCCGTTAAGCGTATAACGCGGCGAACGAGCGGCTATATCAGCTGGAGTAGGATCGGGAAAGCGGGTCATGACCCATCCCAGGAAACTGAGCAACGGAAAAGCGATGGCTCCGATACAGGCAGGCATCCAGAACTCACTGACTCCAAGAGTATTCAGGGTGTAGATTCCCACGGATTTGGCCACTCCCGAACTGAGTGCCATGCTCACTCCCATGATACTGGCCAGAAAATCTGTCGTGCGCCGGCCCTCGAGAAAGCTGAAAATCACGCCCCACATACAGCCCAGAGACAGACCGTTGAAGAACAGAGCCCCGACATTATAAGGAGCAGGCAACAAGGCGAAAAGCAGCAAAGAAGCCTCGGACAAGGCTGCCGAACCGATGATAAACTTCAAACGGTTCTCGGGTTTCAGTTCGGAAATGAACTTGATGCCCAGCATCTTGGCCATGACATAGCCCACCAGTTGCACGATGCTGACCGCAATCTTATAGTCCATACCAAATACTTCCTGTCCGGCAAACTCAGCCGCAGTAAAGGGCTTGCGCAACGCATAGACCAAAGAGTATGACAGCAGAGCGGTTCCTCCGGCCCACAAGATAAACATCCAGTCCGGCATGCTTTCCTTACCGAGATCTGACGACCGAACTGATATAATTTCTGATTCATTTTCATTCGTTTTTTTGATTGACACTGCAAAAGTAGGTCCTCTCCGAAACAGAAAAAATGAATACATGATGATTAATGAAGCGGTAACATTTCAGTAATATTCATGTCTTCAGAAAATCATATTTTTGTAACCGGTTCGTAATGGAAATCTATCGTAACAGGCAGAAAAATAGGACACTCTTACCGTTCTTTCCCTAAAAAAGCCTATCTTTATCTCATTAATGAACTAACAGACATGGACGACTTAAAGATCATATACGACAGAATTTCTTTCCTCCGTCAAAAAGGAGTCAAGATGAAGGATATGGCCGAAAAGGCACAGGTGGCATCCAGTGTATTCTCGGCCCTGTACTCCACCGTTCTTCCTACCTATCTGAAACACGTAAAAGAAGGTATGGACAGCCAGGAAGCTCTGGACGAGGCTCTGGTATGGGTAAACAATGTTTCGAAAAAGAAACTGCTCAGCACCATGGGGGCCATCAAGGAGGCTCTGCTCTCGATGGAACTGCTCGATACCGAAGTTACAGAAGGAAAAGACTGTTCTTTTCTCCGTAGTCTGCGCGACAACTCGCAGGATGCCTGCAAGCGCATCCATCATCTGAGCGGCATTTATATGAGTTACAGTGTGTCGTCCTCATCACCGGCCTTGAAGATAGAGCCTTACCTCATCGCCCCTTCATCACAAGGAAACTGGGTGGAGGTGGTCCACAACAATGCGTACGGCAGTACCCACCGGGGTATGGCTCTGATGAACGGAAGCTCGCATCTGTATCTGCTCTTCAACGAACAGAATCCGCCTCAGCTGGCTCTGTTTCATATCTGCCTGAAAATTCCCATGTACGAACGCCCGCCGTTCATGAAGGGAGTCTACACCTGTTTCGACTACAATTATAATCCGATAGCCCGGCGCATTCTGTTCGTGAAGCATTCCGACAGTACTTCTTCCGAGGATTTTGCCAAAATAAAAGGAGAACTGAAACGTTTTGAGGAACTCAGCGAACAGGAAAGGAAATATTATGAATATACCTGCCGGCCGGAAGACATCATCCGCATGTGCAACATTCCGTCGCCGCGCATGACTGACGAGGATCTGATCATCGAAAAGAAAATACTGGAACTTCAATAACAGCAATCCCCGGAATTCTGTATGTATCTTTGCAGAATTCCGGGGATTGCCGTAATGCCGCTCAGAAGATATATTGCACACGGGCCTGAGGAACAAAATAATTGTTCTTATAGGCCGGGTTGCAATGCTCTCCTACCCAGACATAACTTCCGCTTATCTTAAAACCGATATAGGCATTCAGATAAAAATTCAGACCAACTGACAGGTCTTTTTCTTCTCCTCCCAAGATGCCGACACCGGTATCGTTCATATTGGTATAATTGAAGCGTGCAGTCAGTTCCAAAGCGCGGTCGCTCGCCGGTCTGCCCGGAACCGCAGAAGCTGCATCATAACTGAATCCTCTGCCCAGCAGCAGATACGAAGCCTGCGCATAGCCTCCATGAGGCTGATAATTCCGATCACCGGACAGACAGTAACGGTTCAGATAATATTCTCCCTGAAGCAGATAGCGCGGACCGGTAATGAGAGCCTCAAGCACTCCCTTAAACTCTTTCCGGGTAGCTCCAATACCGGCTGTAAGCAAAGGCTCGGAAAACATGGAAGTCACTCCTGCCGCCGAAAGTTCCTTATTATAGTCTTTCTGGTTTACGGGTGCCGTGCGGAAAGAAAAGGCTCCTCCGAAATGCAGCAGATGGTCGTTTGCCCGTTGCCGGCGCCACACCGCGCGCGACGTGGAAACCAAAGAGTTTCGCTGGTTCTCTCCAATCTTGTTGATATCATTATAGGTATAGATACCGCTGGCCAGATAGAAGGCCGGTTTCTGAAAATGCCAGGTGGCTCCCAACTTACGGCTGTCGGTAAAAGCCAGTACCGAAGTGGCCGACTGATGGAAACGGAGATCGGCCGTACTGATCAGCATATCCATGGAGAACGGGTCATAGGCATTACCGAGCGCCAGCGTATGGCTCCCCCATGTGGCTTGCAGCAAAAGATCCTTGATAGCGACCTTTCCGCCTCCCAGACCAATATCTGCTTTCATCTCCAGATTCTTATATCCGGCTTTAAAGCCCACCCGGAAATCTTCCAACCGGTAATAACCCTGTGCCTTCTGATCCTGAAAGGAAGCTACCGAAGCATCCAGAAGCGCCCGCGAACGGAACTTCAACTTGAGGGCATCCTGTGCCTGCAAGGTCAGTGTGGCACAACATGCCAGCAGCAAAAGTCCCTTTCTCATACACCCAGTTCGTTTAAGGTCTGCATCATCTTAGGCAAAGCCTCCTCTACAGGAGCCACCCATCCGTAATCGGCAATGCGGAAAATAGGCGCGTTGCTGTCGGGGTTGATGGCAATGATTCTTTTGGCTCCGGTAATAGCGGCGGTGTGCTGAATCTGTCCGCTGATACCAATAGCCACATACAGATCGGGGGCAATGGTATGTCCGGTCTGCCCTACTTGTCGGGAGGCATCTATCAAATTGGCTTCTACTGCCGCACGTGATCCGGCCACAGCGGCTCCTATGCGCTCGGCCCAGGCCTCAATCTCGGCCACCGTTTCCTTGTTCTTCACTCCACGGCCGATACCGATAATCACCCGGCTCTGGCTCAATGAAGCGGTCTGACAACCTTCATCTTCTTCGTGAATCACAGAGATACGTTCGTCTGGACAGAAGGTATAGTCTTCATGACGGACCACCTCTCCGGAACGCATCATGTCGGGCTCCAGAGCCTGCATCACGCCGGGGCGGACCGAAGCCATCTGAGGACGGTGGTGCGGTGTGACAATTGTAGCCATGAGATTTCCTCCGAATGCCGGACGGACCTGCTGCAGCAATCCGCTCTCGGCATCCATCCGCAATTCCGTACAGTCTGCCGTCAGACCGGTATGAAGCAGAGCAGCCAGACGGGCCGACAGACCTCTTCCGCGCACTGTGGCTCCCACCAGCAGTACAGCAGGCTTGCCTTCACGGATCAAATCGCAAGCCACCCGGGCATAGTTCTCTTCTATAAAACTTTCCAGACCGACACGATCTACCAAATGAACCGTATCTGCTCCGTAGGCAATCAGATCTGCACTCATCGTCTCCAACTGATGTCCCATCAACAAAGCGGCAACACGCATGCCGGACTGATCGGCCAGCCGGCGGGCAATACCCAACAGTTCGTAGGTTACGGCCGCAATCCGGCCCTGACTGTGCTCGGCCAAAACCCAGATTTCGGCTGCAGTCTGTTGCTCTTCGGTCTGGGTTTCCGTATTTTCCTGAATGGACAAAGCCTCAGACGGACAGTTCTGTACGCAGCTGCCGCACAGACGACAGGCTTGCGGATTGATTTCCGGACCATCATTCATCTGTATGGCCTGAAAGGCACAAGTTTCGGCACAGATGCCACAGGCGGTACACAGGTCCGTATTTACCTGAAGTGGAAAAGATATTTTATTTGAATTCATGATCAAGATTTTTGTTTAAGGATTGATAATCGTGTTCAAGGTCAGCGAGAACTGTTCTCCGCTGTTGATCCAGGAAATCTCTTTGGTGTATTCGGGTACATGAGTAGACACCACGCGAGTGGGCGAAGCCATCAGGCCCACATGAGCGGGATCCAGTCCCAGATCCTTTTCATTCCAAACGACAATCTCCTGTTGCATGGCTCTGCGCCATCCCTCCAAAGTAGGACTTTGCAGTTCGGCGGCATCGCGTCCCACCATGATGGCGCAAGGCAAAGCCACCTGAAGCACTTGCTGGAACTGCTCCATCTTTTTACAGACACAAACACCCTGAGGCATCACCGATTCGAAGTGACTGAAGGAAGTGACCTGGGGAATATCCAGATGACCGGCTACTTCCGGACCGACTTGAGCCGTATCACCGTCAATGGCCATCTTGCCGAAGAAAAGCATGTCATAGTCACCGATTTTGCGTACAGCCTCAGCCAGAATCAGACTGGTACACCAGGTATCACTTCCGGCAAAGGCGGCCGAAGAGAGCAGAATGGCTCTGTGGGCTCCACGCTGTAAAGCTTCACGCAGTACGGTCTGCGCCGATGCCGGTCCCATGCTGACCGCTACCACCTCGGCTCCGGTCTGGCGACTCAGATTCACGGCAACCTGCAAGGCATACAAATCATCCGGATTCGTCTGGCTCATGGCCGAAGAGCGTTTCAGAGTTTTCGTTACGGGATCAATGCCCACTTTAGTTGACAGGGGCACCTGTTTCAGAAAAACGATATATCTTTTCATTGTTTTCTTCATTAAATGTTCGGTATTCTTGTTTCTATCCTCCTTTTTTGTTGGAACGTGCATCGGCACATCTTTTCTGGAATTCCACAGTAAAAGGATCTACTTCTCCGAAACGGTCCGGAGCAAACAGGGCAGGATCTACAAAAGGAGTCTCTCCCAAAATCATTTCGGCAGCCAGACGTCCCATACCTCCTCCGGCAGCCACTCCACCGCCACAACAGCCGGTCACGGTAAACAAACCACGATGCTGTTTAAAGCCTCCGATGATGAACTTGGCGTCGGGTACATAGCAGGAAGGACCGGCCATATAATGGGCAATGCCCAGCGTGTCGATATCCCGCAGATAGGGTTTCAGCAAAGGAGCGCACTCATCCAGAATTTTCCATTTTGCTTCGGCACGGAAGTCAAAGTCCTCCAGCTTATCGGTCAGTGTCTGCGGGTCGAACGGCTGGCATTCGCTTTCGCGAAGTCCGATAATCAGGGAGCCTACATCCGAACGGGTAAAGGCGCGTGCATCGGGAATCACCGTGAAAGGATGATTGGCCGGGAAGCGCTCCGCATCGGGATCAGAAATCCAGAAATGGCTTCTTACGGGAGTAAAAGGCAAACCGATGCCCAACGGACGCATCAGCAGATTGGCCCACGAACCGGCTGCATTGACCACCACCGGAGCCTGAATCTTCGTTCCGTCACACAGTATGACACCGTCCACCGCACCGTCGGCTGTCACCGCAATTTCACGCACCTTGGTATTGGTTTTCAGTTCCACACCCAACTTCTGGGCAGCCTTGGCGTAACCGCTGCACAGCAGAGCCGAATCAATAAAAGCATCTGTGGGCATATACAAGGCAACCTGCACCGCCTCTTCATTGATCCAAGGCAACAGTTCGCGAACACGCTCCTGACCAATCCGCTCATTGACAATGCCAAAACGGTTGGCGGCCTGCTCCAGAGCTTCCACTTCGCGCAGAGAAGCCTCGGAAGATGCGATGGTAATGCTGCCGCACTGCTGCAATCCCAATGACTCGCCAAGCAGCGCTTCCATCTCTTCAATACAATCGTAGGTTTCCTGCACCATCTCCATCAGAGCCGGTTTGGTGCGTGCTCGGGTGAGCAGACAGGCTGCACGGGCTGATGCCTGCGATGCAATGTCGTTGCCGTCCAACAACAGGATATTGCCTGCGCGGCGTTTGGCCAACTGGTAGGCTGTGGCGCATCCAAGCAACCCGCCTCCCACAATAATCATATCATACTGGTTTTTCATCTTATTCCTTATTTATTATATATATGAATCAAATCAATCCGTATTGAGAATCCAAAGTACATTCTTCTACTTCCTCTTTCCGTTTCTTGTCATTTGTCATCTGGTATCTTCTGTAAATCAGGATTCCTGCAACACTGAACAGTACAGTGCCCAAGATACCGACGGTCATGGCCATTTTGTTGAACAGGGCAAACCACTCCAGATCAATACGCAGCATCTCTTTGACGGAGAGGAGTGACACGGTTCCCACATAACCTATAAAATCAATAATCGCGATGAAGAATCCTACATTTCCCTTGATCTTGAAGCAGGCAATGAAACGGTCAAAGAAGATGGTCTGGAAAGTCAGATAGGCAATGTAAAGCGAAAGACTCTCTACAAACAGCCAGACAATAGGCGAAAGATCCAGAGTTTCATAATTGGCCGATACATAAGTCATCGTCAAGCAGCCCGCAATAACCAGAAACATCAGACACATCAAAGCCTTGATATTGCTGCGGAAGAAGACAAACAGTCCGAAGATACCCAGAATAATCAGTGTCACCACGGTATCCACCTGTGCGAACAACCAGGAAGACTGTCCCGACATATCCAGAATGTTCACCAGAAAATCCTCTTTAATATCACGAAGCACCAGCAACAGGAAATTACCGATAAACAGCAGGGACAGGATGGGTGCATATTTCCGGAACAAGGCTACGCGTCCCTTATGATCCAGGATAACCCGTTCATTTCGCAGCTGAATATCTTCGGCTGTGGGATGCGGCAGACGCTTGAGCATATATCCCATAAAGATGAGCAACGGCAATGCTACTGCACCGATCAGCGCCGGCATCCAGAAAGCATCAATCTGAAGATCATTGATCACGAAGAGACCGAAACTCTTTGCCAGTCCGGAACTGAACACAATACTTACTCCCAACAGGCTGGCCAGCATATCCGTAATCTTACGCCCTTCAATAAAGCCCAAGGAGGTATTGACACTTGAAGAAGCAGCCCTTTTCATGGGTATATCAAAGAG
>CAJMQV010000032.1 GCA_905215575.1 uncultured bacterium
CCACATCCGAAGCATAGGCCACAATGCGCAGATCGGGCGCGGCATCGGCCCGGGTCAGAAACTCGCGGCTCAAGGCTGTATGCGACTGGTCTACGGCTACGACCGGAACCTCACGCACCACCTCGCCGGTGTAGATAAAGGCATACAGCAGGGGGTAGAGCAGGGGGACCAGGATGAAGAAAATCAGTACTCCCTGATCGCGGAACACACGCACACATTCCCGGCGCCAGATGAGGAAGGTTTCACTCACGGCACGCAGGAACTGCTGATATAAAGATATATTTTCTTTCATAACTTAAGGGATGTAGTTAAATTCACGCAACGCTTTGTGCAGTCGTCCTAAGAAAGGGAGCGGAAGCAGAATGAAGATGACCAGAGCCAGATAAGGCTTCCAGGCATATTCAATGGGATAGCCGTTGAGTATCTGGTTCACGTAAATCAGGAAATAGTGGCGCAGCGGAAACAGGTTAGCAAGCATCTGTAAGGACGGATGCATAGCCATGACCGGAAAGGTGAATCCGGAGATGGAGAATGATACCACGCCCCACAGCGAACAGGCGCTCAGTGCCAGACGGAGTGTCGGCAACAGAGAGAATACCAGTACTCCGAAGCCTTGTGAGGCCAGAACCATGACCAGTGTGGAAAGCATCAGAGCGCCCACACTGCAATGGAACGGGAATTGCAGCACTCCGTAAAGATATACGTTGATGCCTAATGCCACGGCATAGAAAATCAGTGTGTGCGGAGCCAGTTTCCCGAGCAGCGCCCGCATGATGTTCTGGTCCGCCATTTCGAGCCATTCCTTTTGTGTGCTGTGTTTGATTTCACTTCCTATGGAGAATACGGTCATCATGAAGATCATGAGCATGAGTACTCCCGGCAGAATGGTGTTGTTCAAATAAACCGAATAGTTGAGCCACGGATTCTGCAAGGCATGCGTATCGATTACGATGGGCTGCAGAAAAGCCCGTGCCGCGGCTTCGGGTATGCCGCGTGCTTGCATGGTCTGAAGTCCGACGGCTCCTTTTGCCAGTTCCGACATAGTGCGCATATCCCTGTAGATCAGTGAGCCGGCAATCAGGAAGGTATTGTTCGTGTAGAATGACACCTTAGGCTGACGGCTGGCCATCACATCGTCGGTCGTTCCTTTCGGGATATAGTAGAAGGCATAAATCTTGCCTCGCTGCATGTCTTTTCTCGCTTCGGCGATGTTGGCATATTGCTTGCTGATTCCGGTTTGTGTAAAGGCATCCAGATTGCGGATGATGTTGCGGGTGGTGGAGGTGTTGTCCTGATCGACCACGCCTACCGGAAGGTTTTTGGGCAACCCTTCATTCATCAGGGTTGTAAAGAACAAGCAACAGCATAAAGGAGCGATGACCATGCAGAACAGATACAGCGGGCGGGAGACGAGTATTCTCAGCTCCCGCAGCATAATTGCTATGATTCCTTTATTGCTTTGCATGATGTGTGAGTTTCCATTATTTGCGGATGATTACGGACATGCCCGGGCGCAGTCCGGCGATTTTCTCTTTTGGAGTGGCTTTTACCTCAAAGGTCTTCAAGTCAAACTGACCGGTGGTCTTGGTTGCTTTCCAGGCAGCGTATGATCCCATATCCTTCATGGAAGAAACCTTGAGCAGCACTTCTTTGTTGAAAGCCGGTACGAAAGCCTTGAACTCAGATCCAACAGCCAGATTGTTCAGCTGGTCTTCGCGCACGTTGAAGGTCACCCACATATCCTGAAGCATGCTTACGTTCATGATCGGAGCACCGGTTCCCACCAACTCGCCGATTTGTGGGAAGATCTCTGATACCTCGCCGTCCATCTGGGCCACGAGTACGGTTTCCTTAATATAAGAGTTCACTTCGTCTACCACACCCTGAGCCTGACGTGCCTGAGCGGCAGCAGCCTCTTTGTCCTCTTTCTGGGCTCCGTTGCGGGCCAGGTCATATTGAGCCTTGGCAGCCTTTTCGGTAGCCTGCATGGCTTTATAGTTTGCATATACCTCATCACGTTTCTGTGCGCTCATCACGCCTTCCTCAAACAGGCGGTTGATGCGGTTGTATGACTTTTCTGCGATTTCCAGTCCGGCCTTTGCTTTCTGCCACATTTCATAAGCGGCCTGAATCTGCTCGCGGCGTGCGCCTTTGTCTGCTTTCTCACGAATGGCGTTTGCCGCATTCTGCACGGCTTCGGCCTGTGCTAATTTGGCCTGTACATCCGGCGCTTCCAGAATGGCCAGAGTGTCGCCTGCGCGTACGTGGTCACCTTCGTGCACCAGAATACGTAGGATGCGTCCCGGAACTTTGCTCGATACACGATATTCGTTGGCCTCGGCCTGTCCCTGGATAATCTCATCTTCATTGCCTAAAAGGATCATTCCGGCTCCGGCTACCAGAGCTACGATGATAACCAGACTCACTAAAGCCCAGATAATGCTATGTTGTTGCGCTTTCTTTTCCATAATTCTTTGTTTAAATGTTTTGTGATTGATTCTTTTTATATGTTGCTCTTTGGGTTATTGTGCTTGCAGACGTCCGAGTGCCTTCTTTAAATAAGTATCGGCCAGGCGGATATCAATCTGCGCATCTATTTTTTCGGTCTGGGCAGAAAGCCAGGCGGTCTGCGCCTCCATTACGTTGGAAGTTGGAATCACTCCTTCACGGAATCCTTTGGTGGCTATTTTCAGATTTTCCTCAGCCTTTTCCATGCTTCGGTTGGCCAGTGCCAGACGTTTCTGAGCTTCTTCGGTCTTGAACTTGCTCTGGCTGATCTGCAGTTCGATTTTTTCTTTTACCTCTTCCTTTTGCATTTTGGCAATGGTGGCTTCTGCTTTGGCGGCTTTCACCTTATAGAATCCTTCGCCCCAGTGCAGAATAGGTACTTGCAGCATGACACCGACATTCCAGGTACCGCGGAACTTGTTCTCAAAGCTGTTGAAAACCGAAGGACTGGTTGCGGCATATCCTCCGATGAGTGCCAGTGACGGCAACATATCCGAGCGTACTACATTTATTTTCTGCTGGTAGATCTGGTTTGCTATTTCCAGACTCTGGATTTCGGGACGCTGATCGGCTCCTTGATTCAGTTCCTCTTCGCTTACGGTTTCTGTAAGTACATTGTCAACACTTTCATCGGCCAGGGTGATGTCTTCTGTCAGGTCCAGACCACAAAGCTGGCACAGAAGCATCTTGGAGAGGCTCAGTCCGTTGTCCACTTTCGTCAGATTCATTTCCGCTTCATTGAGCTTTACCTTTACGGTAAGCCCGTCGGCCTGAGTGGCTACACCCTCCTGAATCATTTTTTCCACATCGTTGTCCAGTTTGCGGATCAGATCCAGATAACCTTCTGCCAGTTTCTTTTTGTTACTGAGCGACACGGCCATCCAATAAGCTTCATCGGTACTCAGCACCAGATTCTGTGTTTCAGTATCATATTGTTTTCCGGCCAGTTCTTTGGACAATTCTGTGATTTTGTTGTAAGCTCGTATTTTTCCGCCCATATACAGTGGTTGGGTAAGCATGACACCGGCCACCCAGGTGTTTCGTGTATCCGTTCGGAAAGCATCAGCCAGGTCTTTTCCGGCCTGGTTCAAGGCCTGTTCCACACCTTGCAATTTGCCCGACTGGATAAATTGTTGGGCCATTTGTCCCAATATCGGGTTGATTTGCCCCAGTTGGGTAACGAACTCGGTGAGTCCCGGCATCAATGCCTGTCCGATGTTGGTTCCTAAATTTCCCAGACTGTTCTTCTGTGCGTCACTGAGCAATGATATTTCATCTCCAAAGCGCATGTAACCTCCAGAAGCGGAAATCTTGGGGAGATAATTCGTGAAGGCCGCTTTGTCTTCATAATGCGCCTTTTCCATCTTCAGTTTGGATATCTGCAGAGTCTTGTTGTTGGCTATAGCCAGATTTCTGCAGCTGTCTAAAGATAGAACCCGTTGTGCCTGAATTCCGGTGATGAATCCAGACATCATTAAAATAACGATTAGTCTTTTCATTATATTGTATTTAGTTGTTATTTCTTTTTGTTCGTGAATGATTGCATAGGCAACGATACAAAAGTAATATCTTTGTGGAAAGAAGCAAAGAAAAGACCTTTTTTTTATTGATTATTATCATCTTAAGACAAAAACAGCCTGTCCGGATGGGCAGGCTGTTTTTAAGTATTATTTTTCGAATGTTACGGATCTGTTTCCAATGTTGTTGCCGTCGGCGAAAATGGATACCCGATAGGTTCCGGCGCTGAGGAATTCGTTGACATCCCAATACAGAGTGACGTTCTGTTCTTCACCTGTATATTCTATATCACGTTTCATGGAATATTCCAGATTTTTGTTTTCGTAAGGGAATGTGTGTCCGTTGGTCAGCACCTCATTTGTCGGTTTCTGAATGCGCACATAAATGCTTTTCATTCCGGTTGGCGCTGTGATGTTCTTGGCAATGGTAAAGTTTACAACCAGCTGTTTGGCATCTTTAATTTTGCGTGCGTTCTTGCCTCTTTTGTTTTTGGCAGTCATTGAAATGCCTGTAGCGTCCAGTTGTGAGGCGATAGCCACCTTGTCGCTCAGTGATGCTTTTTCGCTTTGCAGACTGGATATGTGGGTTTGTGCCTGTGAATATTGCGCCTTGATTTGCTGGTTCTCTGTGGTCAATGCCTGATTCAGACGGTTCAGAGAGTCTATTTCCAGAATATATCCGCGCATGATGGCACGTACGGTAGCCAATTCCTTTTTCAATCGTGCGATTTCTGCGGCATCGGTTGATTTCACACGCTTCAGCTCGGCCAGCAGTTCTTCTGTACGTTGCTGTTCCTTGTCCAGCTGTGCAATAAGCGAGTCATTGTTGATCTGTGTTTTCATCTCGTTGTATTGCTTGGCAAACTGGGCATACTCGTTTTCCATTTCTCTTTTGTCCATTTCTGCCAGTTTTACCATTTCATCGTGCTCCGCACTCTTTTCATTCAATGAATAAATGAGGTAGCCGACACATCCGCATAGGATGACTACCACGACGCTTGCAATTACAATGATCTTTTTCTTATCCATATGTCTTAAATATTTATCGTTTTCAAGCCATTCGTTTTCGAAACCGCAAATATAATTCTTTTCTATTGATCCATTGCAAACAAATCTTATTTTTCGTTGGTGTTTTTAATATTATTTCCGTTGAATCAGTATTGTAGAGGAAATGCGCTTCTGTTTTTATTAAAAAAACAAATTACTTTTTCCCCTTATTAAAAAAAAACGTACCTTTGAAAACCTAAACATTCAACAAGGTTTATTAAGAGTACATCATTATAACACTATACATTATGAAGAAACTGATCGGAAAACTTTCTCAGAGCAAGGCCGCTTTGTTGGCTATGGGAGTTCCGGCCGGAGTAGTTCCTGCTGTAGCAGCTACAGCAGACGCTTCTGTTTCGGTTCAGGAAAATGCCCAGCAGTCTTTGAACATCGTGGGGGCACGCATGATTAACCCTACAACTTTGGAAATACTTTATTCTAACGGTACTCGTATGAGTATGGATTTTTACGGAGAGAATATTTTCCGTATTTTCCAGGATAATCAGGGCGGTATTATCCGCGATCCACAGGCTACTCCTGAAGCACAGATTTTGGTTGATAATCCTCGTAAGGCAGTTTCACAGGTTGAACTGAAGGATCAGAATGGTGTCATTACCGTGCAGACCAAGGATGTAAAGATTGAATTGGACAAGAAAACAACTCTTTTCAAGGTCACCAACTTGAAAAACGGCAAGGTGGTTGTCGAGTCTGTAGCTCCTGTTCAGTTTGAGAAAGGCCGTGTTACGGTTTCTCTGAAAGAGCAGAACAAGGAATATTTCTATGGTGGCGGTGTGCAGAACGGACGTTTCTCACACAAAGGTCAGGAAATTGAAATTGTAAACACCAATAACTGGACTGACGGTGGTGTGGCTTCTCCTACACCTTTCTATTGGTCAACTGAAGGATACGGTATCATGTGGCACACCTTCAAACCCGGAAAATACGATTTCGGTGCAGCCGAGAAGGGTAAGGTTGTTTTGCAGCATGATGAGGACTATCTGGATATGTTCCTGATGGTAAACGACACTCCGGTATCTTTGCTGAATGATTTCTATCAGCTGACCGGTAATCCGGTGCTGTTGCCTAAGTTTGGTTTCTACGAAGGACATCTGAACGCTTACAACCGTGACTATTGGAAAGAGGATCCAAAGGGCGTTTTGTACGAGGATGGAAAGAAATATGTAGAGAGCCAGACCGACAATGGCGGTATCAAGGAATCCTTGAACGGTGAGAAGAACAACTATCAGTTCTCAGCACGTGCGGTAATCGACCGTTACAATGCTCACGATATGCCTCTGGGATGGGTTCTTCCGAACGACGGTTACGGAGCCGGATACGGACAGACCGAGACTTTGGACGGTAACATCCAGAACTTGAAAGAGTTCGGTGACTATGCCCGTTCGAAAGGAGTGGAGATCGGTTTGTGGACTCAGTCTGACCTGCACCCGAAGGAGGGAATCAGCGCTCTGTTGCAGCGTGATATCGTGAAAGAAGTGCGCGACGCCGGTGTGCGTGTACTGAAAACCGACGTGGCATGGGTAGGTGCCGGATATTCATTCGGTCTGAATGGTGTGGCTGATGTAGGCCAGATCATGCCTTACTACGGAAACAACGCCCGTCCGTTCATCATCTCACTCGACGGTTGGGCCGGAACACAGCGTTATGCCGGTATCTGGAGTGGTGACCAGACTGGTGGTGAATGGGAATACATCCGCTTCCACATCCCGACCTATATCGGTTCCGGATTGTCAGGTCAGCCGAACATCTGTTCTGATATGGACGGTATCTTCGGTGGAAAGAACGTGCCTGTAAATATCCGTGACTTCCAGTGGAAGACCTTTACAACCATGCAACTGAACATGGACGGATGGGGTTCTAATCCTAAGTATCCGCACATTTTGGGCGAGCCGGCAGCATCTATCAACCGTTGGTATCTGAAGATGAAGTCTGAGTTCATGCCTTATACTTATAGTATTGCCGAGGAGGCTATCGACGGCAAGCCAATCAACCGTGCAATGTTCCTGGATTATCCGAACGACTATACTTTGGGAACCGCAACTCGCTACCAGTTCTTGTACGGTCCGTCAGTGCTCGTAGCTCCTATTTATCAGAACACCGCTTCAGACGACAAGGGCAACGATGTGCGTAACGGTATTTATCTGCCGGAAGGCAAGTGGGTGGATTATTTCACCGGCGATGTATACGAAGGAAATACCATCATCAATAATTTTGATGCGCCGATCTGGAAGTTGCCGGTATTCATCAAGATGGGAGCCATTATCCCGATGACTGCGCCGAACAACAATCCAAATCAGATTGACAAGAAACTGCGTATCTACGACCTGTATCCATGTGGAACCACTACTTTCACGGAGTATGATGACGACGGTATCACCGAACAGTATAAGTTTGGTAAGAGCGCAACTACCAAGATTGTTTCAGAAGAGAAGGATGGTAAGGTTGTCGTTACTGTAGAGCCTACTAAGGGAAGCTTCGACGGCATGGAGAAGAACAAGGTAACTGTGTTCCGTGTGAATGTAACCGCTCAGCCTAAGAAAGTTTCTGCGAAACTGGGTAAGAAGGGCGTGAAACTGACCGAAGTTTCTTCTTTGGACGAATTCAACAAGGGAGAGAACGTATATTTCTACGAGGCAGAGCCGAACATGAACCAGTTTGCAACTGAGGGTTCTGAGTTCGCAGCCCAGAAGGTTATCAAGAATCCGGTGCTGCACGTGAAGTTGGCTGAAACAGACGTTACTGCCAATGCCGCAACTTTGGAGATCAAGGGCTATGTATTTGACACTACAAACAAGCAGTTGTCTCAGACCGGTGCCCTGACAGCTCCTAAGGCTCAGGTTACCGAAGAGAATACTCAGGCTTACACTCTGACTCCAAGCTGGGAGAAGGTGGCCAATGCCGACTATTACGAAATCGAGTTCAACGGTATGCTGTATTCTACGATTAAGGATACGAAACTGTTGTTCGAGGATCTGGTTCCGGAAACCACTTATAGCTTTAAGGTACGCGCTGTGAACAAAGACGGCAAGTCTGAGTGGTCAACTGTTGAGGCTACAACCAAGTCTAATCCTCTGGAGTTTGCGATTAAGGGTATCACTGCCGAGACAACTTGCGAGAATCAGGGCGGTCAGGATGTTAACAAACTGTTTGACTTTGACGAGAGCGCCGGCTGGCACAGTAAGTGGGGCAAGGGTGAGGCTGTACCGTTCGATATGTTGATCGACCTGAACAGCATTAACCAGCTCGACAAGTTCCAGTATATGTCTCGTCCGGACGGTGGAAACGGATGCTTGCAGGAAGGTACCGTTTACTACAGTATGGATAAAGTAAACTGGGTTGAGGCCGGAAAGATTCAGTGGGAAGCCGGTGGCACTCACGTGTTCGACTTCAAGGACAAGCCGACAGCACGCTATATCAAGTTGTCTATCACCAAGGCTGTAGGTAACTTTGGTTCTGGTCTGGAAATGTATGTATTCCGTGTACCAAACACAGAGAGCCTGATTCCGGGAGATATCAACCGTGACAATAAGGTAGATGAGAACGACTTGACTTCATATATGAACTATACCGGTTTGCGCAAGGGCGACGGTGACTTCGACTATGTAAGCATCGGTGACCTGAACCGCAACAACCTGATCGATGCCTTTGATATCTCGGCAGTAGGTATCAAGCTCGAAACCGGAGTAAGCAGCCGCAAGGTGGATCCGATTGCCGGAAAGGTAACCGTTACTCCATCAAAGAAGACTTACAATGCCGGCGAAGAGGTTCAGTTCATTGTGAAGGGAGAAGGCTTGAAGTCAGTCAACGCATTGAGCTTCGCATTGCCATATAACACTGACGAACTGGAATACGTAGGTGTAGACGCTACCGGTATGAAGGAAATGACCAATTTGACTAAGGACCGTCTGCACACCAACCGTCAGAAGGCTGTATATCCAACCTTCGTCAACCTCGGCGAGAAACCATATCTGGAAGACGGCGAGCTGATGGTGGTTAAGTTTAAAGCCAAGAAGAAGGTAACTATCAGCATGAAGGCCATCGACGGTATGATTGTTGACAAGTATATGAACAGCTTGAAATTCTAAGCTTACATATTATAAATAAGAAAAGCAGCCCAATCGGGCTGCTTTCTTTTTTGTGATAACCAGAAAAAATGGTCCCGATGATTTTCTGAAAATATCGAAATGAAATTCAGAAATCATCGGGACCGTTTTTGTAAGCGTATGTGTGCTTGTTTATTTCTTACGTTTTCTTCTGCTCTTTACTTTCTCAACGGCATGGCTTACGATATCCGGCTTGTTCTGGAATCGGTTGCTGTAAGAAGAGTAGTCCGGGCGTATCCGTTCGTAAGTCGGATCCGTGAAGAGCGGACTGGTGATGATGTGGTCGGCTGTAGAACGGTTGCAGCAGAATACGATATTCTCTACACCGGCCAGTCGGGTCAGTGCCTTTACATCCGTGTCATGCGGTTGCAGGGTCATCGGGTCGGTGAAGAAGAACAAGTAATCAATTTCTCCCTCCACAATGCGGGAACCGATCTGCTGGTCACCTCCTAGAGGACCTGATTTGAGCAGGGTGATGTCCCAAGTGATGTCGGGATGCTTTTCTTCGAGCGCTTTTTTGATGAGCGTTCCGGTGGTTCCGGTGCAATAGAACTTATGACCGATAAGGATTTCCGAGTTCCAGAGAACCCATTCAATCATGTCTGCCTTCATGGCATCGTGTGCCACCAGACCTATTTTTCTGACTACTTTTTCCATAATGAACTTAATTAAAAGTGGTTGTTTGATAATAGAGATGGATGCAGAAACTGCTTCCACTTCTGTGACAAAGATAGTCTTTTTCTCCGATTCTTATATTTATTTCTTGTTAAAAGCACGTTTGAGCGTGATTCTTCTTAAAAATAAAGACGGGAATATTTATATTTGCATTTGTTATGTATTAATAATTAATCTAACCCAGAAAAAAACATGAGTCAAAAGTTAAGTTATTTAAGATTTTTGTTGCTTCTGTTGGGCATTGTAGTCACTAATGTGTATGCTGCAGTTCAACCCGAAAAGGTGTATCGTGTGATACATGTAGAAAGCAACAAAGTGTTGTCTACGAATGGGGCGGTTGCCAATGATGCAGCTCTTGTTCTTGCAGCTTCCGATGAGGCTGATTTGTCGCAGGAATGGACTTTTGTAGAGCACAGTGCTATGGATTCGGAGTATAAAGTGATACATACTTTGTCTGGAAAATCGGCAGATATGGCTCCTACACAAGGACATATGGTGTTGTGGGATGCGAACGGCAACGAAAACCAGATTTTCAAAATCCGTGAAGTAGCAGGACAGGAAAATGTTTTCCAGTTCTGTAATGCCGCGAATCCGAGTCAGGTGTTGCTTCCGACTGATAACGGACAGGTATCCATGCAGACAGCTGATGAGACAACCGAAAACAGTTACTTCAGACTGGAAGTTTTGGACAAAGAATTGATGCGCCCGATTGTCGGCCTTTATTACACACTGACACTTGATGGCAGCAGCAAGGCGTTGAGCAACCAAAAGAGTAATAAAAACGATACCCGAATTGTAGCCGAGCCTGTGGCTCAAGGTGATGCCGGGCAAATCTGGCTTATTGCGTTGGGGGCAAACAGCTATGTGCTGAAAAACTCTCTTTATACGAATATGGCGCTCGACATGGCAGTAGCTTTGAAAACGCCGCTTCAGTATGCCGTGGATACAAAGAATGCCAATCAGAACATTTACTTTGAACAGGTTGGTGAGCAGGAGGGTGTTTATCGCCTTTACTGCTTGAATTCCAGTACAAAATACTATATGAAAGTCAATGAGGACGGAACAACTGTTTTGACCGAGAATGCCGAAGATGCAGGAACGTCATTCCGTCTGACTGTGGCTGAAGAGCCGGAAATCGTTCGTGCTGATTGGGAGAATCAGGAGTTCTTTGAAGAAAACAAGGAGCCGGGACATGCCACTTACATGCCTTATGCTTCTACCGAAGCCCTGAAGGCAGATGCACGTTTTAAACAGGCATGGCTGACTCCGGAACGTGCCGAATTCCTGGATTTGAACGGAACCTGGAAGTTCAAGATGGTGCCTGATACCTTGGATCGTCCCGGTCAGAATGACTTCTACGGTGACGAGGCGGATGTTACAGCCTGGGATGAAATTGATGTTCCTTCTTGCTGGGAAATGAAAGGATATGACAAACCGATGTATATCAATGTGGAGTATGCTTTCTATGACAATCCTCCTTATGTAACCAATAAGGTTGAGGGAGTCGGTAACAATCCGGTAGGTTCCTACCGCAGAGATTTTACACTTCCGGAAAACTGGACAGACAAACGTGTCTTTGTGCATTTTGAAGGTATCTACAGCGCTGCCTACGTTTGGGTAAACGGAAAGTATGTAGGTTATACCCAGGGTGCGAACAATGTGGCCGAATTTGATTTGACCGATTTTGTGCGTACAGGAAAGAACAACATCAGTGTGCAGGTGTTCCGCTGGTCAGACGGTTCTTATCTCGAAGGTCAGGATATGTTCCACATGAGCGGTATTCACCGTGACGTGTATCTGTTTGCTACTCCGAAGACATTCGTACGTGACCATTATATTACTTCAACTCTTGATGCTTCAGCCGGCTATCAGAATGGCTCAATGAATGTGGCTCTTTCTTTGGATAACCGCAGCAAAGAGGCCGGAACCAAGACTTATGAAGTGGAGTTGTGGGATGCCGACGGTAAACTGTTGGCCAGCAAATCACAGTCGGTTACTTTTGCAGAAACAGATACAGAGAAGAATATCGATCTTACTTTTGACGGTCTGACGGGACTGCATCTGTGGTCGGCCGAGATACCTTATCTTTATGACGTACTGGTACGTCAGAAAAATCAGGAAGGTCAGGAAGAATCTGTCTTCGCTACCAAGTATGGCTTCCGTGATATCCGGATTACCGACGGACTGGTTTATGTCAATGGAAAGCGTGTATTCTTCAAGGGCGTGAATACGCAGGATACTCATCCTCTGTATGGCCGAAGCATCGATGTGCCGACAATGCTCAAGGATATTGAGATGATGAAGCTGTCAAACAATAATACGGTGCGCACCAGTCACTATCCTCGCCAGGCCAAGATGAATGCCATGTTCGACTATTTCGGTCTTTATATTATGGATGAGGCGGATGTGGAATGCCATAAGAACTGGAATGACTTTAAGGAAAATGGTATCAGCAATGATCCGACCTGGAGAGCACAGTATATAGACCGTACCGTAAGAATGGTTTATCGCGACCGTAATCATCCTTCTGTTATCTTCTGGTCATTGGGTAATGAGTCGGCTACCGGTTCCAACTTTACGGCAACTTATCAGGCAACCCGTGCTTTGGATCCGCGCCCGATTCACTATGAAGGCTGTACTTATGCCTGGAAAACCAATCAGTCGGATTTGCATTCCAAGATGTATCCTGATTTGAATTATGTGCGTACTTATGCCAATGCCAATAATGGCAATCAGCCATTTTTCATGTGTGAGTATGCCCATGCTATGGGTAATGCCGTGGGTAACCTGAAAGATTTTTGGGATTTGATTGAATCCAGTCGCTTTGGTATCGGTGGCTGTATCTGGGATTGGGTAGACCAGTCTATTTACGATCCGCAGGATATCAAGAATGGCACTTTGGAGAAGAACGGATTCAATTATTATCGTACCGGTTATGACTATCCGGGTCCTCATCAGGGTAATTTCGTGAACAACGGATTGATTACAGCCGACCGTGCCTGGACTTCCAAGCTGACAGAAGTGAAACATGTATATCAGTATGTGAAATTCCTTTCCTTCAGCGAGCAGGACAAGGTGCTGAAGTTGCAGAACAAATACAATTTCCTCAACTTGCAGGTATTCAATCTGAAATATACTGTCTTGAAGGATGGTCATATTGTAGAAGAAGGTACTGTGGAGATTCCGTCTGTTGCTCCGGATGCCGAGTGTAGTCTGACCATTCCGGTAAAGACTGATTATAAGGCTGGCAGCGAAGAATACATGATTGATTTTGCTCTTTGCTTTAAGGAAGCAACAACTTGGTGTGAGGCCGGTTATCCGATTGCCGACCAGCAATACGCTTTGAAAGAGCGTAGCAATATGCTGCCTGCTGTCACCGGATTGAGCGAGACACTTGAGGTTAAAGGTGAGTCTGGTGGTGTGCTTGTGAACAATCGTAACATCACCTTCCAGATTGGTTCCGACGGATTTATCCGTGAATGGACCGCTAAGGGAGTACAGATGACAGGAGCCGGAAGCAAGAATCCTATTTACAGTAACATTCGTTGGATTGAGAATGAAAGTCCGTATGGAGAGCATCAGTTTGGCGACCGAACTGCGCAGAATACTTCTTCACGTGTGTCTTACAGTATCAATACTGAATCTACCGAATGCCATATTACTGTCCATGCAGAAAACGACAAATGTCCTTATGACGTAGAGTATACGGTATATAGCAATGGAGTGGTAGATATGAAGACAACCTTCCGTCCGAAAGCAAATGGATTGCGTCGTATCGGTATGGATATGACTTTGCCGGGAGGCTTTGAACAAGTGGCTTATTATGCACGCGGACCGTGGGAGAATTATGTGGATCGTCAGACCGGTTCATTCCTGGGTTATTATACAACTACTGTAAATGACATGTTTGAAAACTATACTCATCCACAATCAATGGGTAACCGAATGGATTTGCGTAGTTTGACTCTGGAAAATGAAGCTAAAAAACAGAAGATTCATATTCAGACTGCCGGTCAGGTTTCTTTCAGCCTGTCACATTATGACCAGACACAGTATCTGACTCCGGAATTGCATCCTTGGGATTTGCAGGCTTCTGAAGATATCTATGCTACTTTTGACTATATGCAGCGTGGTATCGGTAATGGTAGTTGCGGTCCGGGTACTGAGCCTGCTTACCAGTGTCCGTCATCGGGTTCGTATACTTACACACTCCGTTTCGAGGCAGAGAACGAAGACGAGCCTACTCACGTGGAAATCGTAGAAGCGGCCTTTGAGGATTGCAGCATTTATTATGATGAAGCCACTGAATCAGTTGTTTGTGCAGGTTTGCCAACAGAGAGTTTGTCTGTTAGCTTGTATTGCCCAAGTGGTGTTTGTCTGTCCAGCAAAGGCAGCAATGGTGCGTCACAGGTTGCTTTGTCTCTTCGGGGCTGTCCGAAAGGAAGCTACATCGTGGTATTACGCGGTGAGCATGGAGTACGCCAGCACAAATTGTTAAAGAAATAACCTGTAGGTTTATTACTTTATAGAAAAAGACACGCTAGGGGATGAAATTCTTCCATTCTCCCTTGCGTGTCTTTTATTTTGTAATTATATAATTCGTTTTTGCTTTCATCTTAAGTAATATTGAGGTTGATTCGGTTAAATAAGTATACTTCCTTATTAGGCATTGGGATAAAATTCTAATTCCACCAAATGAAAGCGGTACGCTTTAAAAAAAAATCACTATCTTTGCAGAGTTTTTAGAAAATGGCGAGTGCTGATGGGCAAATGGTTTACTGCAATGATGGCGCTCATGTTGTTCCTCCTACTTCAGGTATCAGGCTATATGAGTTGCGCTCCGGAGAATCCGGAACGCCAGGAAGCAGTGGTTCGTTTCAATAAACCCGAGCGCGAACAGACCTCCTGGTCAGCCCCCCTTTCTGATTATGAGAAAGGCATCCGCCATATACTTGCCAACAACTATGCCCAGCCGGCTTCTACGGCGGGGGGGGGCGTGAGCCAGTGTAAGGACTGGAAAGCTGGCAAGCTTTTTGGGGCTTCCTTACAGAATCATCATCTTATTTCGGACCGGAAAGAGAATCTTTTTCGTCTTTATGAACCTCCGCTCTGCCCGCGGGTGGTGGATTACTACGTATATACGCTCAGGAAAATTCTGATTTGATTGTTTTCAGCGTTTGTTTTTCAGGAGTGATTCCGTCGCACTTCCCTATATGCGGCGGAACGGGATGTTTTGTATATCAATAAAATCTTATTTTTTATGTTTTTTACTTTTTTGATTGTCGTGATTCTCACGGCTGTAGCTTTGGTTGTGCTGGCCATGACCGTGGCCAATCTGATT
>CAJMQV010000033.1 GCA_905215575.1 uncultured bacterium
AGTGGGTGGCTATGCTGACTGTCCCTTTGGCTTATCTGGCTTCGCAGGCCGGATGGGTGGTGGCAGAATGCGGGCGGCAGCCTTGGGCCATTCAGGATTTGCTGCCGGTTAATGCGGCCATATCCAGTCTGGAAACTTCTTCGGTACAGACTACTTTCTTTATTTTCCTGTTTTTGTTTACGGTGTTGTTGGTGGCAGAAATCAGAATTATGCTGAAGGCTATTGCCTCAGGACCGGAAAAAGATGTTGAACACGCTTAAAGAATGAATGATGATGGAGTATGTTTTTTATCAGGGATATTGGTGGTTTCTGGTGTCCCTTTTAGGCGGATTATTAGTGTTTCTGCTTTTTGTGCAAGGAGCTAACGCACTGATTTTTTCTTTGGGGCAGAATGAAACCGAGCGTAAAATGATTGTGAATTCAACTGGCCGCAAATGGGAGTTTACTTTTACGACACTGGTTACTTTCGGAGGAGCCTTCTTCGCTTCGTTTCCTCTTTTCTACAGTACAAGTTTTGGAGGGGCATACTGGCTTTGGATGGTAATCCTTTTCAGTTTTGTGTTGCAGGCCGTGAGTTATGAATATCAAAGCAAGAAAGGAAATCTGCTGGGCAAGAATACCTATCGTGCCTTTTTGGTACTGAATGGCATTGTGGGCCCGTTCTTTTTAGGTTGTGCCGTAGCAACATTCTTCACCGGAGCTGACTTTACTGTAAGCAAGGAACAGTTACTGACAGAAGCCATGCCGGTAATCAGTGCATGGGGAAACAGCTGGCACGGGCTGGATGCTTTGGCCAATTTTTGGAATGTGTCGTTAGGGTTGGCTGTAGTATTTCTCTCGAGAGTGTTGGGTGCTTTATATTTGATAAATAATATCTCTGATGAGAGTATTTATCATCGGGCGCGCCGGGCTGTGGCTGTGAATGCCGTGCTTTTTCTGATTTTCTTTTTAACATTTGTTGTTCGTCTGTTTTTGACTGAAGGATTTGCCGTAGATCCGGAGAGCGGACGAGTGTTTATGGAACCCTTCAAATATTGGAATAATCTGCTGGCTATGCCGGTTGTGGCCGGTATTTTTTTGCTGGGTGTTGTCGGAGTATTGGGTGGCATTGGATATACTCTTTTCCATAAAGGTTATAAGAAAGGAATCTGGTGGACTGGAATAGGAACTGTTTTGGCTGTATTGGGATTGCTTTCACTAGCCGGATATAATCATACGGCATATTATCCTTCTACTGCAGATTTGCAGAGTTCGTTGACTTTGGCAAACAGTTGCTCCAGTGAGTTTACATTGAAAACCATGTCGGTGGTGTCGCTGTTGATTCCTTTTGTACTGGCATATATCTTTTATGCCTGGAGATGTATTGATCGGAAAAAGATAGATGCTCAGGAAATGAATGACGGAGAGCATACATATTGATTCTATGTATAGACAGATATTAAAAAGGGTATGGCTTTTATTTTAGAGCCATACCCTTTTTAGTTCCTGTATATATTTGTCAGTTGAACAGTTCGAAGGTAAATTTATAACCGATGCCGAATTTTGACGATGGGTTATAAGAAAGGAAGACTCCCGTATCGAAAATAAAGGTTCCGATACCATATCCCACTTCGACATGTGCCGGCAGGTTTCGCATGGTCAGAAAATTCAGATAAAGGCGTTCGTTACGGATGTGTCCGGTATACTTTCCGATGTGTCTGAGCAACATGAACGGAGCCTCGAATACAGAGTTGAAGCGGAAGTAATAGCTGGAGGCATTGTACCAACGGCTGTCCAAGTTCTGAAATTTACCGCCGATATCGTCTGTCCATCCTTCGGGCAAGTTGTTGTTTCTCAGATTGGCAAAATCTACGAAGTACGTTTCCTTCTGATTGGTGAAACCGCCTCCTCCCACACGATAACTGAGTTTGCTGCGCAGTCCCAAACGTACTGTATGTTGGATTTCTGCTTCCAGGCGTTCGTATACGCCTGTGCTTCCGAAAACATGATTCAGTCCGCGTTCATAATCCAAAATGAACGTAGGATAGCGGGAACTCAACCGGTTTTTTCTCCGGTTGCTGATATAGTAATATAATCCCGGAGTCCATTCGATACGTATATTCGGAGCGAAGCTGATGTATTGCTTGCGGATGATGCCTATGATTTCGTTACCTTTGTTTTTTTCACGGACATGGAAAATTTCTTCCCAGTTAAAATCCGGCAGATTGATTGGAGTGCGTCGATGCATGGTGACACCCGTAATCAGATCAAATCCGTTGAACAGTTCAATTCGGTTTTTAATCTGCAAGTTCAAGTCGGTGAAGTAATCCAGATTCAGAAAATCAAAATTGATGGCAGTGTCAGCCATGGATTTAAGATCTTCAAGCACATCACTATTGTAGATACGGTTTCCGTTACCTACGCTGATTTCCAGATTACCGTTGTGCATCGGGGCGTAATTGTAATTGGATGTAATTTGCCAGTAGAACTCCTTTCGTGTAAAGTTGTATCCTAGACGTGTGCGGAAATCAAGTGACTGGGCATTCTTGAAATGGTTGCTGTACCGGAAGTCCTGACGATAGGACAATCCGTTGCTTTTGCTGTAACTGAGCAATAGCGGATTGATAAAGGGGGTACATCGGAATGTGCCCAGATTTTCGGCTGTCCATTTGTAGTCTTCCAGAAAAATGTTTCCCATGTATTTCCAGAACCGATCCCGTCGGTTTTCTTTTTTTGCCAGAGTGTCGCGCTTTGCTTCGCGTTCATGGTAGTCTTTGTAAATTACCTGTTCATACGATTCCAAAGGAATAGTGCGCAGGGTATCGAATATCTGTTCGTTACGCTTGTAGGCTGTTGGATCACAAGTGAGAGAGAAGTTGGCTGAAAGGTTATAGTCAGTTTCCTTTTTCTTTTCTGTTTTTATATCGGAGTAGTCTAAATGTGCCCGATAACGTCCGCTCAGTTTGTTCCAGGCCAGAGCGTACGAAGCTTCGATGTCGTATTCTTCCGGAAGAAATTCTGTTTTGGTACCGGGCTTTCCCATATACATGTGGCATTTGAAGCGAAGCAAGTCAGACCGCCCTTCAAAGTAGATGGAACGTATGCTCCAGCTGCTGTCGTTGACAATCATGTGCCCGCTGACCAGCTGATAGCTCTTGTTCTTGGGGATAAAAGAGATATGATAAAGGTAACGGCTCGTACTGTCTGTGGTAATCGAGTCCAGGCGATAGTGATAGTGACGCGTGCTTTTAGGAGCCAGCGGTGACAGAAGGACATCTCCTACCAGATAAGGTTCGTAGATGTTGATATTGAAGTAGTTGATTACACCGGGAATATTTTTATGATTGCGCAATGTGCCGTTTATATAACGCAATTTCTGGTCGTAAATGCCGGGGTGCGTATAATGAATATCCCGATAAGTTTCGAGAAGATATTGTTTGATTCCCTTTTCGCTGTGCAATATCTGGGGTAGATAGCGGAACAGGAGATTTTTCTTGTCAATATTCAACAAGGCGCGTACATACATCTGAGCACGATATTCCTGAACGGTGTCTTTGTAGTGAGGCGCCACGAAGTAGAGTTCTTTTAGTAAAGAGTCAATGGAAGTGGCTGGATTCTGTCCATGGCATACCAAAGGCGCCACAATCAGAACAAGAGCCAGCAGGCATCTGATTGTGTGCTTGGGTATGTTATGGAACAGCGGTCTTTTCATGAATTTTCCATATCCTTCAGATGAATGTCCAGAGCCTGAACAGAGATCTGTATTTCCCAAACGGACAGTCCTAACGAGATGATGAGCAGCAGAAGGGCCAACCCGAATACATAAACCGAAAGAAGGTGCATGCCGACGTAAATCAGAAACATGGTGACCACACAAAGCAGCAGACTGCTGATTCCCGTAATCTGCATGCTTCGGGTCAGATACAGACGTTTGCGCAGATTGGCTATCTGTGCGGCTGTCACATCCGAATGCTGTTTCATATATTGTTCCTTAAGCGTACGGATCAGCTGGGCATACGACAAAAAGCGATTGGTGTAGGCCAGCATAATCAGTGATATGGCGGAAAACAACAGGGCCGGTGTGGCCAGATTCAATTCGTTCATGGGGGATATTCTTAAAGTTGTATTATTTGCAAAGTTAGAAAAATTCTTCATATCGCTTGGTTTGCCGGAACTGATTTTGATTATTTTTGTGCTGCCAGGGGAGCAGTTCTGTTTCTTTTTGTATCTTTGAAGACGAAAAACCTTTTATGTTATTAATGAAAATTGGGATTTAGGATAAGTTAAGATGAAAAAAGACCTGATCAGTATGGAATATTGGCGCGAAGCGCATTTGCTTCCGCTGCTTTGTCCCACAGACGTGTTTTATGTGAAGTATGCCAGAAAATTGAGGGACAGAATAAAAAAAGCCGATTTTGAACGTAAACTTTCTCTTGAAGACATGACGGAGATAGCGCTTACTCTTACTTACTATCTGGAAGATGTTGTAAGCGGTTTGGGAGGATGGCGTTCCTTTATTATGGAGCACAAACGGATGTATGGCCGTTATCTGCCGTTTTATGAAACAGATGAAGATAATTACTATGTGGATGAAGTCAATGAAGCGGATGTGCGTTTTCTGATCTGGATGATTTTCCAGAAGCGGAACGCAGAGGTGATTGTGAATCCTGAAAACTCTTATATGCAGAAACTGGCACATGAAGTTTTTGTCATTCTGGATGAGGATTTTGAGCGTGTGCCTGTAAACAGCGAGTTGCTGGAAGCCATGCAAAAGCCTGTGCTTTATCAGGATTTCTATAATCTGAAAACGCTGATGATTCAGGTTTGCTGCATGTCTTATCTGTTTTATTATTTTACGGCGCAGCATCGTGATCGGGTCGTGAAACAGGTGAATCGTATCGTGGGCGAAGGTCAGCCGTTGTCAGTCGTTGAATATATGGCGGAATCTTTTTTAGGTGTTTATGAAAAGACCGGTCCTTTGGCTTTGAAGCCGCAGGTGTGGATCAGTCGTATGCTGGAGTTTTGGGGCATGAATGACGAGGCAAATGCCGTGAAGCAGATGGAGGCCCGGGAATTGCAACCCTATCGGATAGTGGCAAGCGATGACGAAAAAGTCCAGTTGGAAGACTGGTTGGGCCAGCGTTTTGAGCTGATGATATCCGATATGTTGCAGGTTAAGGCTGATAAGGTAGCCAAGGAGAAGGTTATGCTCGGTTCGCTGGTAAAATATAAAGACCGCTGGTATCCGAACGGAGGAGTGAGCTGGCTCAAGCAAGAGGATAAATTCCTGAAATACCGCGAGCAGAAGCAAAAGGCTCAGGAGCAGAAAGAACGGATTACCGGAAAGGTGCTTCAACTGAATCAGAACAGTCCTTTGCTTTTCTTCAAGGATTATGCCGAGATGAAACAATGGACGGAACAGAATCTGAAAGATGAGTTTCAGAATACTGACAAGCCGGAACAGACCGAAGTACATGAACAGGAAAAGAATCTGGTAGCTTTTGTTTCACCCGAAACCGGTTTCTTGGTTCTGCCGGGAGGGGCTTGTTGCGTCCGTCATCCGAACAATCCGTATTATCAGGCAGAAGAAGCCGGGCCTTATGCCATAAAGATTTTGTTCGATCCTCATTATTCAGCTCCTGAGATGGTACGTTGTCTGGTTCGGGAAAATCTGTTGCCGGATGCCGCACTGTTTTCTGAAATCAGTGTAGAACGCGGAAAACAGCTGTTGCAAGACAATCTGGATTTTCTGTTACGTGTGATCAGACCGGATTTCTAATATATAATTAAGTAAATACTATGGATTTTTTGGATTTAGTAAAAAGAAGACAGAGCGACCGGCGGTTTGAGCCGAATCCGGTGAGTAAGGAACTGATTACGGGATGTCTGGAAGCCGCCCGTCTGGCTCCTTCGGCCTGTAATTCACAGCCCTGGAAGTTTGTTGTGGTTGATGAACCCGAGCTGAAGGCTAAGGTAGCCCGTGCCGCAGCCGGTATGGGAATGAACAAGTTTGCCGATGAGGCTCCTGTTATTGTGGCAGTAGTTATGGAAAAAATGAATTTTACGGCACGTATCGGCAGTGTGATCAAAGACAAGGAATACTCATTGCTCGATGTGGGTATTGCTGCCGAGCATTTTTGTCTGCAAGCCGCTTCCATGGGACTGGGTACCTGTATTTTGGGTTGGTTCAATGAGAAGGAAGTGAACAAACTGTTGCAGGTGGGAAAAAGAAGAATCCCGTTGTTGATTCTGTTGGGATATCCGGCCGGAGAGATTCGTCCGAAAGCACGTAAGCGTCTGGACGAGATGAGCTCCTGGAACAAATATTGATGATGAAACCAAACTGCAAGATTGCGGTTTGATTCTTATATATAAGGTAAAGAACCATATTCCGGTAAGAAATGAATCTGCGGAATATGGTTCTTTTTCGTATGGGGAAAGCAGCATTTAGAGTTTTCCCTTTTTTAGTCGTTTCAAGGCCAAGTGATGTTTCTGTGCCGCAGCTTTTTCATACCATTCCATCGCCTTTTCCATATCCGGACTTCCTGTCCAGCCTTCCTCATAGGCCTGTCCGATGCGGAATGCGGCATATGGATCGATCGAGAGCCGATAAGCTTCAAGAGCCAGCGGGAGCGATTGCGGCAGGTTGGACGCTCCCTTGCGGTAGAGGTCGCCCAAATTGCTTGGGGCATAGAGATGATCGCCCTGACGGATCGCTTCGCGAAACCAGTAGGCTGCGGTCGGTCCGTCGGCTTCCACTCCGATACCTTCCTGATAGAGGGTACCTAAGTCATTGAGAACCACTCCGTCCGCACTTTTCCCGTTTTGGTATTCTTTTCCGATTTGCAGTAACAGCGTGACATCTTCCCTGGCATAGCTTTCCCACGTTTCACTGCCGTCGGTCTGCCAGGATTTCACCCGCCCGATGGAATGATGTTGGGGTACATCCGCCTCCAGCTCCTGTTCGTTGAGAATCTGGTCCTGACGGATTTCTTCCTCCGTAGCCGAGGGCAGACGATGCTGTTGCAGCAGATATTGCACATAGCCGTAGATGCGTGGGGTGGACGATTGGAGTGTGACTCCCACGGAGTGCAGCAGAGGAAGTGTCACGCATTCGTATTCCTTGCGGGGCATGGTGAGATAATATCGTGGAGCGACTGACAGAATGGATTTCAGAAGGGCTATTTCTTCGCCGATGCTTTCTTCAATCCATTCCTCGTTATAGCAGTCGTATACGGAGCGGGATGTTCCGTCGTCTGCCGTGATTTGCAACCGTGTGCCGTGGAGAAAGTGGTGAAGTGTGTCGGCCAGATAGGGAAACAGCTTGTAGTCGCTGTATGAAGCCATGGCGTCCATGCACAGTTCCAAAGTGCCTTTAGGGGAATCGATCAGACAGAATAAGGTGACCGAGTCCGGTTGCATGAAATAGTAATAGGTATCTTCGTTGAAGTCAGAGGTGAAAACCAGTTGCAGTTCCATGCCGAGGCTTTCGAGAAAAGCCGGAAAGGAAAATAGAGTCTTTTTGTCGAATGTCAGTGAATGGTGCATGATGTAGGATTAGGAAATGAGAGAATAGTGAAAGGCTAATAGGGCCAGATGGAAAGACAGTTCGGTGAGCAGAAACACAGCTCCGCAGCAGTCGCCCGTATATCCCTGAATCCGTTTGTGGAGGTAGCGGATGAGACCGGCAACACAAACAGGAGGCACCAGCCATACCCAGAATGCCGGAGCTGGATGTGTATCAAGAATCAGCCACAGAAACAGCGGAGCGAGTTGCAGAAGAGTTCCGGATAATTGCCGGACGGTGTCCTTACCATGCGGACGCAGATAGGTGGTCTTTATTTTGGCTTCAGTTTCGGGGCGGGCATAAGGCAAGCAGTATATAATCAGCGAACCGCAGGCTTTGGCATAAAGATCTCCCCAAAACAGATAGGTGGCCAGCCGTGTTTCCAGAAGATGCAGCCATGCGGTATAGAGCAAAGCCAGATAAAGTATCAGTCCCAGCACACCGAAGGTGCCGATGTGGGAATCCTTCATGATGGCGAGAATGCGTTCCCGGCTGTGTCCGCCGCCGAATCCGTCCATAAAGTCGGCCAGTCCGTCTTCGTGGAGCGCGCCCGTGAGCAACAGACGTGCGCACAGGGCTATCAGCAGGGCTATGGCGATGGGAAAGAATTGGGATGCCAGCCAGAAGGAGCCGGCCAGTACGCCACCGGTGAGCCAACCGCTCAATGTCCAGTAGGCCACCACATGCCGGAAAGCTTCCTGAGGTACATCTTTCCGGATTTTCCAGAGCGGCAGTCGGGTGAAGAACATCAGAGCGGCCCATATCCGGTCGGAAACGGTAGATTGCGGCTTTGTCATCATTAAAAATATTTCGTTATGTGTGATTCGTCGAAAGTGTTCATTTCATTCATCATTCGTACGGCCGACTCAATGATCGGATAAGCGCAGAGAGCCCCCGTGCCTTCGCCGAGCCGGAAGCCCAGTTGCAGCAGTCCTCGTGCCTGTAAATCGTCCAGCAGCAACCGGTGGCCGCGTTCTTCGCCTTCATGACCGAAAAGGGCATATTCACGTGTGTCCGGATAAAGGCGGCAGGCCGCCAGCATGCAGGCCGACATGATGAAGCCGTCCACCAGAATAATCATTTTCTTTTCGGCTGCCCGAAGCATGGCTCCCACAGCGGCAACCATCTCAAAGCCTCCGAAATAGCGGATGATTTCTTCGGGGGTGGGAGACGGATGTGTTTCCCGGAAATGATCTGTGGCCGCTTTCAGTACTTCATATTTATGCGATACTCCGTTTGCGTTCAGTCCGGAACCGCAGCCGATGCAATCTTCCAGCGGATGATTTCCAAACAGATGCAGCCAGACTGCCGAAGGGGAAGTATTGCCGATACCCATTTCTCCGAAACAGATCACGTTGCAACCTTTCTTCCGGCAGCGGTCCGTCATTTCCGCACCTGTTTGCAGGGCGCGGTTCATCTCTTCTTCGCTCATGGCCGCTTCGTGCAGAAAATTGCGAGTGCCCCGGGCTATTTTCCGGTTGATGATTTGTGGATAGTCACTCAGGTCGTAATCCACTCCTACGTCCACCAAAAGCAGTTCGAAACCGTGCTGTCGGCAGAACATATTGACACCGCCTCCGCCCCGGGTGAAGTTGATCATCTGCTGCCAGGTGATTTCACGGGGAGAGGCGCTGACTCCTTCGCGTTCAATGCCATGGTCGGCGGCAAACAGCACGTGGCAGGGGTGTTGCAGGGTGGGGCTGTAGGTTTGCTGGATGAGGCCGATCTGCAAGGCAATCTCTTCCAGCCGTCCTAAAGCGCCTAATGGTTTGTTCAGGTTGTCAATCCGCTGCTGAATCTGTTCTTTCAAACGATCGTCCGGCGACGTGATAGAATATGTGTTCATACTTTATTTTATTTTAACGGGGATGCCACTGACCATAAGAACAACTTCATCGGCCTTTTGGGCCACATATTGGTTGAACCAGCCCAACAGGTCGGTAAACCGGCGTTGTATCGGATTGGGCGAGATGCCTCCGCTGCCGATTTCGTTGGTAACGAACAGAAAGATGGCGTCCTGTTGGACAAGCCGATCGAACTCTTCTTTCAGTTCCTGCAGAACCTGCTTTACGGTTTCCTGGCCCATTCGGGCTTTGTCGGCATCTTCCGTTTCCGCAGAGGTTTCATCAGTCGAAGCCCGGAAGAAGAAATTGGTGGCCCACAGTGTCAGGCAGTCTACCAGTACCGTGTGCCCGTTGAGGGGATGCCGTGACAGTTCCATAGGTTCTTCTATATTGATCCAATGCGTGCCTCTCCGTTCCTGATGCATCCGTACCCGCAAACGGAATTCTTCGTCCCAGATGCGTGCCGTGGCCAGATAGACCGGATTCGGGTCCATCTGCTGTGCCCGCTCTTCGGCATAGGAACTTTTTCCGGAGCGTTCGCCTCCGGTAATCAGAATGATTCTTTTGGCCATGTTGGGTTATCTTTTATTCTTTCTTTTTATATTTTTGGTTGGGATGTGTTGGAATGGTAGGAAACTTTCGTTCAATCAGGTTCTGTTCTACCATTTCAGGAATGATTTTTCCCTTAATATATTGTTGATTGCGATTTATTTTTTTTGAAATCTCTTCTATTGAATTCCAGTTTTCGCAGATTTTCAGAATAGAATCTATCAATTCATTCTTTTTCATTCTGGATTTTTGGGGACTCAAGGTATTAGCATTGGAGCTAGTAACATTGGCATTGGAGCTAGTAACATTAGCATCGGAGCTAGTAACATTAGCATCGGAGCTAGTAACATTAGCATCGGAGCTGGTAACATTAGCGTCGGAACTGGTTATATAATGCCTTTGGGCAAGATGATAAACTGTGCCTCGTCCACTACCTTCAGAAGTTAAATAATGATTGTTGCATAATTCTTTAAGCATTACTGTAATGTCATATTTATGCATATTTAAGGTATATCTTAATCTTTCATTGGATATAACCCTTTCGGTCAATGCCAGTGCCAATGTAAGGAGTTGGTTATGCTCTAATCTTAGAATATGACTGCCAAACATTTCTGAAAGTTTTGCTATGACTTTTTCATCCAAAATAGAAGTCAGGGGCATAGACAGGATGACTTTATCCGGTCTTGTCTTTTCTTCGATAACAGGAGATTTCCAATTTGACTCCTTCCATCCGGAAATGATTTTATCAGCTCCACTACCTGCCTTTTCTGCGCTTCCGAGCATCATAAACATTTTTTGTAAAGCCTGATTTCGGCAAACGCTATCACCACCTTCATAATATTGTTGTTTGGAGATTAGCATGCAGCCAGGATTAGAAAAAACTAATTCATTTTTACTGCGGGTGATAACGATAGAAGCATTGATTGAATAGTCAGTATGTACTAATGTGTTTATCAACGCTTCTCGGACAGCAATATGAGCGGGTGTGTCATCAATTCTTGTATCATGCTCTAGTTGGAAGGGAGTAGGAAGTATTTCTTGTAGTTTGGGCAAAACGCGTCTGTAGAATTGAAATAGGTTGGCTTCCCACGTGCCGTCAGGACAGATTCTATCAATCCATCTGTTAGATAATGTATGGTCTAATTCTCTGTAATCCGGAAAAAAGAAAGGAGCGCAACATTCGTCAGTAATAGAATCTGTTTTTCCAAACATAAGTAATCCGGCTAATGTAAATCCTTCTTCTCCTGTATTGCGGTCTATTTTATAAGCCCCTAACTTTTTTAATAAATCCAAGTCATCAAGAGCTAACCAGATATGTCCGGGTTTTGAAAGGTGAAACAGTCTGCGGTATTGATCCAATGATGTCTTGTCAATATCCTCAAAACGATAATTTTTTAGAATACGTGAGTCGGCTGATAGGGTAATATTGGCATCCGCAAACATTCTGTTTACTTCTGATTCCGTGCATTTGAAATCTCCTTCATAATTTCTTTTATATGTTCCATTATAAGGATTTGGAGTATGATAAACAGGACGTTGTTCCCGTGATGCTCTGGGTATATAAAACAGCATGATTTTATGTCCTTCAATATCCCCGATTATTACGTCATCATTGCTTAGAAGGTTTTTGTTTATGATATCCTTATTATTTACGCTACTCCAAAACTCTTTTTGATATTTTTCCAGGAGTTCTTCAGTAAGTGTATCCAGATAAAAACAACCTTTCTTTTCCTTTACTCCTAATACAATGGTTCCTCCATCTGTATTGGCAAATGAAGAATATGTTTCCCAGAAACTTTTAGGAAAACCTCCGGCGGCTGATTTAAATTCAATTACAGAAGATTCCTTTTGTTCCATTAGTTCTTCTACAACTGATTGTATTTTATAATAATCGCATTCTTTTCCTGTTTTCATACACAATAAAATTGCCGGGTAAGACGTTTGAATAACTTCATACAAAAATAGCCAAAAACTAAAACAAGTCAAAAAAATGCTCCCGACAAAATGAAAAAATGGTCTTGATGCTTTTGAAAAATCCTCCCGATGATTTTTTCAGAACTTTTCCATACGGCAAAGGGCATGTCTTATTGTGATTATAAAAAAGGGCTGCATCTGTTGGAAACAGACGTAGCCCTCCAATAAATAATGTATAAAGAAACACCCTTTATTTGATGTTTTCCCGAATTTTGGTGAGGTAGTTCTTCATTGCCTCTTCATCATGAGAACTGATGATGTCAATCAGTTCCTTGAGTTCCTCACGGATTTGCTCCACCTGATCCTTGGTTTTTGGATTGTACAGGATTTCACGCAACAGACAATCATCTTCGCCCAAAACGCCGCGGGCGATCTGCAAATGGCGCTTGAAGGTGGTACCTGGAGCGTCCTGATGCTTCATGACCGCCGCAAAAACGAAAGTGGAAACAAACGGGATACTCAGAGAGTAGGACATGGTTTCATCGTGTCCCTGGAAAGAGTACTCACAGATGTTCAGTCCCAAACGGCTATACAGGTCGCGGAAAAAGATGCGTCCCATATAATCACCTTCGTTGATGATGATAGCGTTCTCCTGACTCAGCGCGCCCAGATTGGCGAATGTGGGACCAAACATGGGGTGGGTGCTGACATAACGCATGCCGGTTTCTTCGTAAAACTCCTTGAATCCGGTCTTTACGGAAGAGATGTCGCTGATGATACAGTCCTTAGACAGATGGGGAATGACCTGACGGAATACGTCGAGCGTATACTTCAACGTCACGGCATTGATGACTAGTTCCGGATCGAAGGCATCGATTTCATCGAGCGAAGTGAAACGCTGGGTGTTATACATGAAGCGTAACCGTTTCGGGTCAACTTCATATACAGCTGTTTCGTGTTCGAAGCTCAATAAATCTACAAAAAACGAGCCCATCTTACCGGCACCTAAAACCAAAATTCTCATCGTATGATCAAGTTATTTGTGTTGTTTTACTGTTTGTTCATAAATTCCATCTGCTGACGTACACTCTCTTCGTGGATATGCTCGTAGATGCTCTTGATGAAGTCGGCATCCATACCGCAGAGTACACCCTGAGCGGCACGCTTGTCCAGAATCTCGCTGTAGCGGGCAGTCTGTACTACCGCCATGCTGTGTTCTTTCTTGTAAGCGGCAATCTCGCGGCTGATGCGCATACGCTTGGTGAGCAGCTCCATCAGACGGTTGTCCAGTTCGTCAATCTGCTGGCGCAGGATGTTCAGGCTCTCGGTGCTTTCCTTGGTGTTACGCACCACCAGACGGTCCAGAATAAAGTTCAGCACGTCAGGCATTACCTGCTGTTTGGCATCACTCCAGGCGCAGTCCGGGTTGCAGTGGCTCTCGACGATAAGACCCTCGAATCCCATATCCATAGCCTGCTGAGACAGGGGAGCGATCAGGTCGCGACGACCGCCGATATGGCTCGGGTCGCAGATGATCGGCAGGTTCGGACAGCGGCGGTGCAATTCAATAGGAATGTGCCACATCGGTGCGTTACGGTACAGCTTCTGGTCGATGCTTGAGAAGCCTCGGTGGATGGCTGCCAGACGGGTAATACCCGCACCGTTGATACGCTCCAAGGCACCGATCCACAATTCAATGTCCGGATTGACCGGGTTCTTGACGAATACCGGAATGTCCACGCCTTTCAGAGAGTCAGCCAGTTCCTGCACGGCAAACGGATTGGCTGAGGTACGTGCGCCTACCCAAAGCATATCCAGTCCGGCATTCAAGGCTGCTTCCACATGTTTTGGGGTGGCAACCTCGGTACCGATCAGCATACCGGTTTCCTGTTTTACGCGCTGCAACCAAGGCAGAGCTTCTTCGCCCATACCTTCGAAGCCTCCGGGTTTGGTACGCGGTTTCCATACGCCCGCGCGGAATATCTTGATACCTTTATTGGCCAATGCTTTGGCGGTTTCCATGACCTGCTCTTCGGTTTCGGCACTGCAAGGTCCGGCTATCACTAATGGTCTGTTGTCAGATCCGGGTAAATTCAATGGTTTTAAGTTCAGTTCCATACTATTTTATATTTATGTTGTTGTGATTATTTGAATACTTTTTTGATACGCTCCAGTGCTTCGGCTATCTTGTCTTCCTTGGCACAGAGAGAAATGCGGATGTAGCGCTTTCCGTTTGATCCGAAGATGAATCCCGGAGTGATGAATACACGCGCTTCGTGAAGCACTTTCTCGGTAAGTTCTTCCACGTCCTGATAGCTGTCCGGAATGCGTCCCCAGAGGAACATGCCCACCTGGTTCGGATCGAAAGAACAGTTCAGCGTGCGCATGATTTCTTCGGCCAGTGCCCGACGGCGGGCGTATACCTGTACATTGGCCTCGTCGTGCCATTCAGCATCATTCTCCAAAGCCTTGGCGGCAGCCAGCTGCAACGGACGGAAAGTTCCGGAGTCGATGTTGCTTTTTACCTTCAGAATCCAGCGGATGAACTCGGCGTTGGTGGAGAGCATACCCACGCGCCATCCCGGCATGTTGTGGCTCTTGCTCATGGAGTTGAACTCGATGCAGCAGCTTTTGGCACCCGGTATCTGAAGAATACTGCGATGTTCGCGGTTCAGGATGAAGCTGTAGGGATTGTCGTTCACCACGATGATGTTGTGGCGCTGGGCAAAGTCCACCAGTTTCTGATAGGTTTCCATCTGGGCATTGGCACCGGTCGGCATGTTGGGATAGTTGGTCCACATCAGTTTCACACGGCTCAGATCCATGCGCTCCAAAGCATCGAAATCAGGTTGCCATCCGTTCTCGGGAGTCAGATCGTAGTTGACAATCTCCGCTCCCAGGATGCGGCTCAGAGATGTGTAGGTAGGATAACCCGGATTGGGCACCAGCACCTGGTCGCCCGGATTGACAAAAGCCAGAGTGACATGCAGGATTCCTTCCTTGGAGCCGATGAGCGGTTGGATTTCAGTCTGCGGATCCAGCTCCACACCATACCATTTCTTATAGAAACCGGCCATAGCGTTGCGCAGTTCCGGAATGCCCACTGTGGGTTGATATCCGTGTACGTCGTCACGACGTGCCTGCTCGCACAGGGTTTCGATGGTCTGCGGTGAGGGCGGCATATCGGGGCTTCCTATCGCCAGACTGATGATGTTCATGCCCTCGGCATTCATGCGGGCTACTTCTTTTCCCTTTCTTGAGAAATAATATTCGTTGACAGAGGCCAGACGGTCGGCCGGTTTTATATTTGTGTTATAGCCATTCTTTTCCATCGATATATTCTCCTAATAT
>CAJMQV010000034.1 GCA_905215575.1 uncultured bacterium
ACTACCGCCCGCTGCAAGACAGCCCGAACAGCATTGTGGCCAACGGCATGGCCAACACCTCGACCAAAAAGCTCACCGAAAACGGAAATTATTCACTGAACGCCTCCTGGACCGTATGGGACGGCAAATCGAACACAAACACAATCAAGATACAGAAGTTAAACAAGAAGATGGCCGAGTTGGATACAGAGATCAGCAAAAACAGCATTACGGAGCAAATCACACAGCTGTATATTCAGATCCTGTACTCCACCGAAGCCAAAAAAGTGAATGAAAGCATTCTGGAAACAGCCAAAAAGCAGGTGGAACGCGGAAAGGAAATGATGCAGAACGGACTGCTTTCCGAAACGGAACTGAAACAACTCGAAGCACAATGGAGCAGTGCCCAGTATGACGTGGTCAACGCGCAGACTCAGATTGACGATTACAACCTGCAACTGAAACAGCTGTTGGAATTGGATCCGAGTACGGATTTTCAGATTGCCGATCTGGAAATCACCGACGAGCAGGCATTACAGCTGGTACCTTCCAGCAGCGAGGTTTACAGTCAGGCCCTGCTGCTGCGTCCGGAAATCCAAAGCAAGCAGACCGCTATCGAGGCAGCCAAGTTGAGTGTTGATGTAGCTAAAGCCGGATATCAGCCTAGCCTGTCGCTTAATGCTTCCATCAGTGACAGTCATTACAGCACCGGAGCCCAGGTGGCCAGCCAGCTGAAAGAGAATCTGAACGGAACCATCGGACTGACACTCTCCGTACCGATCTTCGACAACCGCAAGAACAAAAGCGCTGTGGAACGTGCCAAACTGGATCAGGTAACCAAATCTCTGGAACTGACCGAAGAGCAGAAGAATCTGTATAACACCATCGAGAACTACAATCTCCAGGCACGCAACAATCAGGAAAAGTTCAAGGCTTCGATCACCAAGACCGAAAGTATGGAAAGCAGCTACAGACTGCTGAATGAACAGTTTGAAAACGGACTGAAAAACGTGGTGGAACTGCTCACCGGAAAAGATGACCTGCTCCAGGCACAACAGGAAAAGCTGCAAAGCAAATACACCACCCTGCTGAATATCCAGCTCCTGAAATTCTATCAGGGCAACAGCATGACTTTATAAAATCACTTCATCCTCTATTAAAAGAACAGAATCATGAAAAAGAATAAGATCATCATGGCTTCGGCCATTGTAGTCATCGTCGCCGGAATATTCTTCTTCTGGCCTAAAGGCGACCTGGACTTGAAACAGGAATATGAAACCACCAAAGTGGAAAAGGATACGATAAAAAGCATCGTAACAGCCACCGGTAGCATCGAACCGGTAACCAGTGTGGATGTGGGTACACAGGTATCCGGTATCATCAGCAAAATCTATGTAGACTATAACAGTGTAGTAAAAAAAGGACAAGTCATTGCGGAACTCGACAAGACCAACCTGATCAGCGAACTCAACAGTGCGCAGGCCAACCTAACCAGTTCGAAGAGTGATTACAAATATCAAAAAGCCAACTACGAACGCTACAAGAATCTGTACGATAAAGGGTTGGTGAGCCGGAACGATTACGAAGTGGCACGCCTCAGTTTTCAAAAGGCAGCCGAGGACGTAAAGACCAAAGAGGAAAACGTGAAGAAGGCACAGACCAATCTGGGTTATGCCATCATTACCTCGCCGATTGACGGTATCGTATTGGGCAAGGACGTGGAAGAAGGACAGACCGTGGCCTCCAGCTACAGCACTCCTACCCTGTTTACCATCGCTCAGGACCTGACCGACATGCAGGTAGTAGCCGACATTGACGAAGCCGACATAGGCAACATCAAGGAAGGACAAAAGGTCAGTTTCACCGTAGATGCCTTCCCGGATGACACTTTCAGCGGAGTGGTCACTCAGGTACGTCAGGAAGCCGTAACCGAAAGCAACGTGGTCACTTACGAAGTGGTGATCTCGGCACCGAACAAAGACCTGAAACTGAAACCGGGACTCACCGCCAATGTGAGCATCATCACCATAGAGCGTCCGGATGTAGTCAGTGTGAAATCCAAGGCTTTGCGCTTTACGCCTTCTGCCACTACTCTGAAGGATGTAAAAATCGAAGACTGCAAGGGACCTAACAAACTTTGGGTAAAGAACGGTAACGTACTGAAGGCTTATCCGGTAAGAATCGGTGTATCCGACGGAACCCGCACGGAGATTCTGAGCGGAGTACCTGAGAACACAGAGGTAATCATGAGTGTAAAAGAGCTTCAGGAAGGTATGGAAGAAGGACCGCAACAGGCAGAAAGCAGCCCATTCATGCCGCATCCGGGAGACAAGAAAAAGAAATAAAATCAGAATGGATTATGGAAGAAGACAAAAGAAAAGTAGTCATTGAACTACAGGATGTAAAACGCAACTTTCTGGTTGGTGACGAAATTGTTCACGCCCTGCGCGGAGTGTCTTTCAAAATCTATGAAGGAGAATTTGTCACCATCATGGGTACTTCCGGCTCCGGTAAGTCTACCTTGCTGAACCAGTTGGGATGTCTCGATACGCCGACCAGCGGAGAATATATTCTGGACGGCTCTCCGGTGAAGAACATGAGCCGCACCCAGCGCGCCATTCTGCGCAACCGCAAAATCGGATTCGTATTCCAGAACTACAATCTGCTGGCCAAGACTACGGCTATCGAGAATGTGGAATTGCCGTTGATGTATAATGCATCCGTATCGTCCAAGGAACGTCAGGAAAGAGCCATCAAAGCTCTTGAAATGGTAGGTCTGGGCGACCGGCTCTATCACAAGTCAAACCAGATGTCGGGTGGACAGATGCAGCGTGTAGCCATCGCCCGTGCTCTGGTAAACAATCCGGCAGTGATTCTGGCCGATGAGGCTACAGGTAACCTGGACACCCGCACGTCATTTGAGATTCTGGTGCTGTTCCAACAACTGCACCGCGAGGGAAGAACCATCATATTTGTAACGCACAATCCTGAAATCGCACAATACAGCAGCCGCAACATCGTGCTTCGCGACGGCAAAATCCGGGAAGATGTGATCAATCCGAACATCCTTTCCGCCGCCGAAGCACTGGCCAAGCTACCTAAGCCTCAGGATGACTAATTGAATAGCAGTATGAATACAATCAATCTTTTCAAAATAGCACTGAAAGCCATTGCGGCCAACAAGCTGCGCTCGTTCCTTACGGCACTGGGTATCATCATCGGTGTGGCTTCGGTTATCACAATGCTTGCCATCGGACAAGGTTCCAAGAAGAGCATACAAACGCAAATTGCCGAGATGGGTTCCAATATGATTATGATACATCCGGGAGCAGATATGCGGGGAGGCGTGCGTCAGGACCCGAGCGAAATGCAGACGCTGAAGATCAGCGACTTTGAAGCGTTGCGCGATGAGGCCCGTTTCATCACCGCCATCAGCCCTTCCGTAAACAGCAGCGGACAGTTCGTATCGGGAAACAACAACACCCCGTCTACCGTCTATGGTATCAATCAGGATTATCTGGAAATCCGACAGCTGGAAGTGGAGGACGGAGAGATGTTTACCGATCAGGACATCAAAACGGCAGCCAAAGTGTGTCTGCTGGGTAAAACGGTAGTGGACAACCTCTTCCCCGACGGCAGTGACCCGATTGGTAAGGTGGTCCGTTTCAACTCCATCCCTTTCCGTGTGATCGGTGTTCTCAAGTCAAAAGGTTACAACTCCATGGGACAGGACCAGGACGATGTGGTGCTGGCTCCTTACACCACCGTCATGAAACGTATTCTGGCCGTGACTTATCTTCAGGGCATCAACTGCTCGGCTGTGACCGAAGAAGCTACTGATGCGGCTATAGAAGATATCACCTCCATCCTGCGCCGCACGCACAAGCTGAAAGATGCAACGGAAACGACCGAGGCCGAGGAGGACGACTTCACGATACGAAGTCAGGAAGAAATGGCCTCCATGATGAATTCCACCATGAATCTGCTTACCATCCTGCTGGGTAGCGTGGCCGGTATCTCGCTGATTGTCGGCGGTATCGGTATCATGAACATCATGTACGTATCAGTGACCGAACGCACCAAGGAAATCGGTTTGCGTATGTCTGTAGGAGCCCGCGGCATTGACATTCTGAGCCAATTCCTCATCGAAGCAGCCCTATTGAGCATATCGGGAGGTATTTTAGGAATCGTTTTTGGCATCGGAGCCTCATTTTTAATAAAAATACTGGCCAACATGCCTATTTATATCCAACCTTGGAGTATCTTTGTAAGTTTTGGTGTGTGTACCTTCATCGGAGTGTTCTTCGGATGGTACCCCGCACAGAAAGCAGCAAGAATGAACCCGATAGAAGCTATCCGATATGAATAAACTGAAGATATTCTTTTCACAAGGTAAAATTCCGAGAGAATGGGTTATCCACCTGTTCTCTTGGGCTTTTCTGTTCGTATTCCCCTTCATGCTCATGAACCGGGGCAGCGAAGATCTCGGTTCACGAGAATGGATCAAAATGATGGGCGCTCCGCTCACCCTGAGTATCGTGTTCTACGGAAACTATCTGTTCTGGGTTCCGAAATACCTGTTGGCACACCGGAAGAAAGAGTTCATTCTGGCCAATCTAGGCACTTTCGTTGTCGCCTTCCTGTTCACCCGCTTCTGGTTTACCCTGATGGATACGCTCTATCCCATCCGACCGCATCACATGCACCGGGTATTGGAGTGGAGCGATAAGGTGTTATTCTGCATCCGCGAACTGGTTCACTATATATTTGCCACCGCTCTGGCAGCCATCACCCGTATGAGCCAGCAATGGCAACACGCCGAAATGGCCCGACAGGATGCCGAACTCAAACGCGCCGAAGCGGAATTGCAGAACCTGCGTAGCCAGATCAATCCGCATTTCCTGCTCAACACGCTGAACAATATCTATGCGCTGATTGCCTTCAATCAGGAGAAAGCGCAAAATGCGGTGCTGGATCTGAGCAAACTCCTGCGCCATGTGCTTTACGACAACGAACAGCAGTTCGTGAGTCTGAAAAAGGAATGCGATTTTCTGAACAATTACATTTCACTGATGCGCATCCGTCTCAGCAAGGAAGTCGATGTGCAATTCCACATTGATCTGTTCCAGAACCAGGATCTGCCTATCGCCCCGCTGATATTCATCTCACTGATTGAGAACGCATTCAAGCACGGAATCAGTCCGATGGAAAAAAGCTTTATCCACATTTCCCTGCGTACCGACGAACGGCACACCATCTACTTCCGTACGGAAAACTCCAACTTCCCGAAGAAAAAGAACGATGTGAGCGGCAGCGGTATCGGACTGGAACAGGTGAAACGCAGACTGCTTCTGATGTATCCGAACCACCACGAGTGGAAGCAATACACAGATGCGGCAAACAATACTTATATCTCTGAACTCACTATTTATACGGAATAAGACTTATGGAACTTCATTGTGTAATCATCGACGACGAACCGTTGGCTCTGGACCTGTTGGAATCCTATATCCAGAAAACTCCCTTTCTGATTCTGGAAGGAAAATACAGCAGTGCCGTGGAAGCACTGTCGAAGGTAGACTGGAACCAAATAGACATCATTTTCCTGGACATACAGATGCCGGACCTCAACGGACTTGAATTTTCAAGAATGCTCCCGAACCGTGTGCGCATTATCTTTACCACAGCCTTTCAGCAGTATGCCCTGGACGGATTCCGGGCCAACGCCTTGGACTATCTGCTCAAGCCATTCAGCTATACCGACTTTATGGAAGCTGTCAAAAAAGCGTTGGAATGGTTTCAGATGAAGAACTCCGGCCCGGAAAAGGAAGCTGCCGACAATGACTTCATCTATGTGAAATCGGATTATAAGCTGATACAGATTGCCCTGAAAGACATTCTGTATATTGAAGGTCTGAAGGACTATTTGAAAATCTATCTGGAAAACGAGGCCCGCCCGATTATAACCTTAGCCAGCATGAAATCGATGGAAGAGCGGCTTCCGTCTCCCCGTTTCATGCGTGTGCACCGCTCGTATATCGTGCAGACCGTAAAAGTAAAGACTCTGGAACGGGGAGTCATCGTCTTTGGCAAAACCCGCATTCCGGTTTCAGAAAGCTATAAAGGCGCTTTGATGAACTTTCTTAACGAGCATACTGTGTAAAAGTAGTTAATTTGCATAAAACATTAAGGACACATATAAATTATTTTACCCTTTTGTTTAAATTTGCAGTGAAACTAAAAAAACCGAATATGAAACAGTTATTATTGACCTTATTACTGTGCCTGCCACTGTTTGCTTTTGCCAACAACGATGACTCGAAATATCTGGCCGGCGCTGTGCCTGAAGTAAACGGACAGATTGTATTCCAACAGACATTCGCCGTGAAAGGCAAAAGCAAAAGCGAGATTTATCAGGTGATGAGTGACTTCGTCAAAAAAATGACCAAAGAAGAAAACCAGCTGTCACGCACCCGTATTACAGAAGAAGACCCTGCCAACGGTATCATTATCGCCCGTTTTGAGGAATGGCTTGTTTTCAAGAAAAAGATTCTGTATCTGGACCGTACCCGTTTCAACTACCTGTTGAACGTGACCTGCTCCGACGGTAAGTGCAAGATGGTCATCACACAGATCAGCTACTACTATCGCGAGGACATGGACGGACAAAATGGTGAAACCTACAAGGCCGAAGAATGGATCAGCGACAAGGAGGCCATCAACAAGGCCGGAACCAAGCTTTATCCTATTTCCGGAAAGTTCCGCAGAAAAACAGTTGACCGTGTGGAAAGCATCTTCACACAAGCCCGTGCAGAATTTGAAAAGGAGATTCAGAAGAAAAACCAGGCAACTGAATTGATCAGCGAATAAAACAAATCCAAATTCTCTCATAAAACAACAGGCAGGAAAAATCAGGCTTTTTCCTGCCTGTTGCCGTTTTCGCACAAATCCGATTATTTTGAGCAAACAAAATGCTCTTGTAACGGCGAAATAGTTGCAATTAAAACCATATGAGTCATTTTCTATTATCCATTATAAATCAATGGATTGAGTGTTTTTAAATCCATAATATTATTAATTTTTAAATTAATATATATTTAAAATAGCCAAAATCGGACATTATTGGAGAATATGAGAGTATCTTTGTAATAAGGTTTTAAAGTACTATTTTATGGAAGAAATCACCGAATGCAAAAGACTATTGCACGACGGATATATCGATGAGGTTATACAAAAGCTTCAGGAACTTCTTGTTCTTGGAAAGCATCCTGCTGATGAACTTTATTATCTGCTCGGCAATGCCTATCGCAAGCAGCAGAACTGGCAGCAGGCCATCAACTGCTATTCGGAAGCAGTTTCTGTCAATCCGGAAAGTCCGGCACGCGAAGCCCGTACGATGATTCTGGATATCCTGAATTTTTATCATAAAGATTTATACAACCCATAACAAACAATAAACCAAACGACTAAAACAAATACCTATGGCAAAAATAAGAGGTGCAATCATTATTGACCGCGACCGCTGCAAGGGATGCAACCTGTGCGTGGTAGCCTGCCCGCTGAATTTGCTGGCACTGGCAGAAAAGGAAGTCAATAAGAAAGGTTATCGATTTGCCCAACAGACAGTAGACAATGTCTGCAACGGATGTGCGTCATGTGCCATTGTCTGTCCGGACGGATGTATAACGGTTTATAAAAAGAAAGAAAACTAGAAGTATGGCAAAGGAAGAAATCGTTTTAATGAAAGGCAATGAAGCCATTGCCCATGCTGCCATCCGATGCGGATGCGACGGATACTTCGGTTACCCGATCACTCCCCAATCTGAAGTACTGGAAACTCTGGCAGCCGAAGAACCTTGGAAAACTACCGGTATGGTGGTTCTACAGGCAGAAAGTGAGGTAGCCTCCATCAATATGGTTTATGGCGGCGGCGCTGCCGGAAAGCGGGTGATGACCTCATCATCCAGCCCGGGTATCGCCTTGATGCAGGAGGGAATTTCCTATATGGCCGGTGCAGAGATTCCGGGTCTGATTGTCAACGTGCAGCGTGGCGGACCGGGATTGGGAACCATTCAGCCCAGCCAGTCAGACTATTTCCAGGCTACACGCGGCGGAGGAAACGGCGACTACAATGTCATTGTTCTGGCTCCGGCATCTGTACAGGAAATGGCCGACTTTGTTGATCTCTCTTTTGAACTGGCCTTCAAGTACCGCAATCCGGCAATGATTCTGAGTGACGGTGTGATCGGACAGATGATGGAAAAGGTAGTTCTGCCTCCGTTCAAGCCAAGACGTACCGAGGAAGAATTGGAAAAAGAGTGCCCGTGGGCCGCAATCGGCAAGAAGAAACACCGCGCGCCCAATATTATCACTTCTTTGGAACTTGAACCGCACCACATGGAAGAAAAGAACCTGCATTTACAGGCCAAATATCAGGAAATCCGTGAAAAGGAGGTTCGCTACGAGGAAATTCTCTGTGATGACGCCGAGTATGTAATCGTTGCGTTCGGTTCGGCTTCACGTATTGCCCAGAAGGTAATCGAGCTGTGTCGTGAAGAAGGCCTGAAGGTCGGTTTGCTTCGCCCCATTACCCTCTGGCCGTTCCCAAGCAAGGAGATTCACGAATTGAGCAAGCGTGTCAAAGGTATACTCAGCTTTGAGATCAATGCCGGCCAGATGATCGAAGACATCCGTCTGGCAGTAGAGGGAAATGCTCCGGTTGCCTATTACGGACGCATGGGCGGTATTGTCCCTACTCCGGAGGAAGTGGTGGAAGCATTGAAAAAAGAACTAATCACAAAGTAAAAAGAAGGATCAGATGAACCGCGAAGAAATAGAAAAGCTTGTTGAAGAATCGGCCAACCAGGCAAGAAAGCACCGCAAAGGGCCTTCAACAGATCAGATACGCCAAGTGCTCAACACTTTGTTTCTGATTGCAGCCGTCGTAGGATTGGTGTGCTACTTTGCCATACCCGAAAACCGTTGGATCGGACTGGGCATCGTGGGAGGAGGAATGATTCTTAAAGTCATTGAGTTCTTCATACGTTTCATGTTCTAAAGGATATAACTATGACAGATAACGAAATCATCAAACCAGAGAATCTAGTATACAGCAAGCCCAAGCTTCTGAACGACAATCCGATGCACTATTGCCCGGGATGCAGCCACGGTGTAGTGCACAAGCTGGTGGCCGAAGTCATTGAAGAAATGGGCATGGAAGAAAAGACAGTAGCCATTTCACCGGTAGGCTGTGCCGTGTTTGCCTACAATTATATTGACGTGGACTGGGCGGAGGCCGCCCACGGACGCGCTCCGGCTTTGGCCAGCGCCATCAAGCGCCTGTGGCCCGACCGTCTGGTATTTACTTATCAGGGCGACGGCGACCTGGCCTGTATCGGTACGGCAGAAACCATTCATGCCCTGAACCGTGGCGAACACATTGCCATCATCTTCATCAACAACGCCATCTACGGTATGACCGGCGGACAGATGGCACCGACCACTCTGATGGGAATGAAGACCGCCACCTGCCCTTACGGACGAGAAGCCGATATCCACGGTTATCCGTTGAACATCACCCAGATTGCCAGCACTTTGGAGGGAACTTCATACGTAACCCGTCAGGCTGTTTACAGCGTGCCGGCCATCCGAAAGGCCAAGAAAGCCATCCGGAAAGCCTTTGAGAACAGCATGCGCGGAGAAGGCTCAAGCCTGGTGGAAATCGTATCAACCTGCAACGCAGGCTGGAAGATGTCTCCGGAGAAAGCCAACCAGTGGATGGAAGAGAACATGTTCAAGTCATACCCATTGGGCGACCTGAAAGATAATACAAATCTGGAATAAACCGTTTAGACCATTATGAAAGAAGAAATTATTATAGCCGGATTCGGCGGTCAGGGTGTTTTGTCAATGGGAAAGATTCTGGCATATGCCGCTCTGATGGAAGGCAAGGAAGTTTCCTGGATGCCTTCGTATGGTCCCGAACAGCGTGGCGGTACTGCCAACGTAACCATCATCGTAAGCGAGGAGCGCATCTCCTCTCCGATTCTGAGCACTTACGACACGGCCATCATTCTGAACCAGCCTTCGCTGGACCGTTTTGAACAGCAGATCAAACCGGGCGGAACCCTGATTTACGACAGCTACGGCATCACCACTCCCCCAACCCGTACCGACATATCCATCTATCGCATCGAGGCCATGGAGGCAGCTGCCGAAATGCAGAATGCCAAGGCGTTCAACATGATCGTATTGGGCGGACTGCTCAAAATTCATCCGCTGGCAGAACTGGACAACGTGCTGCTGGCTCTGCGGAAAACCCTGCCGGAGCGCCACCATAAGCTCATTCCGGTAAACGAAGCGGCTTTGCGCAAAGGAATGGAAATTATTTATCAAGTGAAATAAGACAATATTTCCCGGAAAAAAGAGCATGTTTTTGAAATCAGAAACATGCTCTTTTTTAATTTATTGCTATCTTTGCACCCATTATGAAGCAATATCTTTTAGCATTACTATTCATATTCTTTGTTTCGGCAACGGGACAAGCGCAGATTGACAATTTCAGTCAGCAAAATCAGGGGTACAACGAAGAGTCCGGCAGAATGGAAAACGGCGGAAGCAACCATTTTTCCTGGGGACGCGACTCGGCAAGAACAGAGAAAAAGATTCCCATCGGCCTGTATATGTGGAACATTGACGAGCGGTTTGGAGAAATCACCCGTGTAGAGGCGGACACCACGATGTACCGTTTCCAGAACTTCAACAATACAGACGGTATGAGCGGTTCATACAATGTTTTGGGTAATTTGGGTTCTCCGCGACTGAACCGTCTGTTTATGGACCGTAAAGTCTTTTCCGAAACATTCTTCATGGAGCCTTACGACTATTTCTATACAGGAGTAAACGAGTTTATGTTCACCAACACCAAGAGCCCGTTTACCAACCTGTCTTATCACCGTGCCGGCAACACGCAGGACGGTGAAGACCGTGTGCGCGCCTACTTTGCCTCGAACATCAACAAGATCTCTGGCATCGGCTTCCTGCTGGACTACGCCTACGGACGCGGATTCTACAACAATCAGGCCACTTCTCTGTTCAACGGATCGCTCTACGGATACTATTTGGGCGACCGCTACAACATGCACGCCTGGATCAGCTCCAACCACTTCAAAATGGCGGAAAACGGAGGTATCGACGATGACAACTATATCACCAATCCGGAAAGCTTCAGCCAGTCGTTCCGCTCAAAGGATATCCCTACCATTCTGGCCGAGACCTGGAACCGTAACGATGACCAGACTTACTATCTGACCCACCGTTATAATTTAGGATTCGACAAATACCTCATTTCCGAGGACTCCATTGCCAAGCTGATTCCGGCAGACTCCACGCTGCTGAAATCTCTCAAGGACAGTGTGCTCCGGGTGAAGATAGCTACCGACACCCTGCTGCGCAAGCAGGTGCGCGACTCTCTGTGTCAGCAATACATTGACGGGTTGTATCTGCCGTCACGCTTTGTTCCCGTAACCAGTTTCATGCACACCTTAAAGGTCCGTCACGGAACACACGGTTACTACAGTTACGAAACTCCTGATTTCTATTACACCAACCATTATTATGGTGACCTGAATCAGGTGCGAGATATCATGGACGAGCTGTCCGTAAAGAACACTTTGGGAATTGCCCTGCGCGAAGGCTTCAACAAATGGGCCAAGGCCGGTCTTACCGCATTTGCCAGTCACGAACTGCGCACCTACAATCTACCTTATCAGATGGGAGCGAACGGACTGGTCCGACAGCGCTATACGGAGAACAATGTCGCCGTGGGCGGTCTGCTTAGCAAGCGCGAAGGAAAAGTGCTCCATTATCAGGCCGAAGGTGATGTCGTCCTCTTGGGTGAGGATGTAGGACAGTTCAACATCGACGGAAAAGCCGATCTGAACTTCCGTCTGTTCAAGGATACCATCACACTGGCGGCGCATGCCTACATGAAGAATCTGAATCCTTCGTTCTACTATCGCCACTATCAGTCACAGTTCACATGGTGGAACAATGATTTGAGCTATGAGTTCCGCACCCGTCTGGAAGGAACCTTACAGTCGAAGAAATCGGGTACAACCCTGCGCGTCGGTGTGGAAAACATCAAGAACTACACCTATTTCAGCATGGAAAAGACACCGTACACCCAGAACTTTGAGGTGGCCGGATACAGCCACAACACGGTAGTAAACCAATATACCGGAAATATTCAGGTGTTCAGCGCCATTCTGAACCAAAACTTCCGCTTCGGCATCTTCAACTGGGAAAACGAGATTGCCTATCAGAAGTCGAGCAACTCCACAGCGTTGCCGTTGCCCGATCTGACGCTATACAGCAACCTGTATATCAAATTCAAGATTGCCAAGGTGCTGAATCTGGAATTGGGAGGCGACGTGCGTTATTTCACCAAATACAACGCTCCGGACTATTCACCGGCCATCGGTCAGTTTGTAAACCAGGATCGCAACTCATACGTCGCTATCGGTAACTACCCTATCTGCAACGTCTATGCCAACCTGCTTCTGAAGCACTTCCGCTTCTACGTAATGGGAAGTCACATCAACTCTTCCATGAACGGAAACGCCTTCTGGGCACCGCATTATCCGATCAACCCGATGGTAATCCGCTTCGGATTGTCGTGGAACTTCTACAACTAATTTCTTATAAAGAAAGATACACACTTTGAGGATTGTGATTTCGCAGACTGCATACTCTGCTTCCGGAATCACAATCCTCAAAATTTTTTATAAGCACCACCTCTTCCTTTTTATCGTGATCTTTTCAGAAATCGGTCCTGACGATTTCTGAAAATGATCGGGACCATTTCATCACAGGGAAAAGAACGATAAAAAGAGGGGGTATAAAACTCAATTTCCGAAAAAAATGAACTTCTGTAATTGGGGATTTGAATACTCTAAAAGACAAAAGAAAGGGTCGTATCACACTTAGTCATTGAGTAGTGATACGACCCTTTTATAAGTTTATAGTTACAGTCTGTAACTTTTGGGAGCAGCCATTTAAGTTTTGACACCCTCTCCCGTATTCAGGATAAACAGTCTTTTTCTAAACTTGCAACAGGCGCTGTTGCTCCTGCTCATAAAGAGCTATTTCCTCTTTTTTCTTCTCCAGCGAACCATACATGAACAGCAGAGAGAAATACAATGTAGAGAAAATAAACAGGCTCAAAGCCGATGACAAGAAGACCACCAGAAGCTGCATCACATTGAAAGCAGCCGGCAGATCGGTCAAATCACCTCCCAGTTCCATAAAGAAAGACTCTGAGCGCGCAAACAGCAACACTAAGGAAGGCATAGAGAAAAACACACTGCAAAGAACACAGAACAAACCGCTCACAAAGAACACGGCCGACCATGCTCCCCAGCTCTTGTACAGTTCTTTCAAGGCCGCCGGACGAAAAGTAAATGCTTTCGGCTCTAAAATGTGCGATACGACAAAGGCTGTGTATGGAATAAACACCACCAGCACCAACAGTACATCCCAAAACCAGGTCCACCAGGCAATTCCCACAAAATAGTGGAACAATCCGGAAAGCACCGCCACTTTCAACAAAAAGATAAAGGCGAAAGCCAGCAACTTGCCCGATGTTAGCTTCCATGGCCGCTTTCACGATCGATCCCTTACCGGTGTACTGCAAATGACCAGTCTGCACATAATTGCGGAACATCACCGTGAGCTGACCGCCAAAGAAAGACGAGGCCAGCGTGGCAACAGTCAGCAAGAACACCAACAGCAGTCCGAACAGCATTTGTGAGAAATAAGGCAACTTGGAAGGATCGGCAAAAGTGAATATCACACGGGCTAAAGGCCGATACAGGAAACTGCATACAGCCACACACAAGGCAAACAGCAGAACCGACGTCCAGGTACTCTTCAGAATCGTCCACAGATTGTCGGCAAAAAGCTTGAATCCTTTCATCAGGCAGGAAGAATAACTCCTCACCTTATAGAAATTCAGTTCAACATCTCTATTCTCTTCCATAATCTCATTCGGTTAATTCGGGGCAAATATACCCAAAAAATCCGATAATGAAGCAGGAATAACGACACGAAAAAAGTAATTGTAAACAAAATTATTCTTATTTGAAAGGCGTTTACATCTGATCGGTATAAAAAGAGCCGGAAGCTTTCTTTTTTCCAAAATAAAAACTAATTTTGTGTAGAAAGACTAAAGCCCGAAAGGCTATTTTTGATTATCCAAACAAAAAGATACTTATGGACGAAGAAATCATCATCAAATGGGGATTCATCGGCTGCGGTGAGGTGACGGAAAAGAAAAGCGGACCGGCTTTCAACATCATCCCCGGCTCGCGCATCGAAGCGGTCATGAGCCGCAACAAGGAGCGCGCACGCTCTTACGCAGAACGTCATCATATCAAGAAATGGTATACCGACGCACAGGAGCTGATCGATGACCCGGAAGTAAATGCCATCTATATTGCCACACCGCCCTCTTCACACGCCACGTTTGCCATCATGGCCATGAAATCGGGCAAACCGGTTTATGTGGAAAAACCACTGGCAGCCAGCTATCAGGACTGTGCCCGCATCAACCGTATCTCCGAGGAAACAGGCGTACCGTGCTTTGTGGCCTATTACCGCCGCTATCTTCCTTATTTCTTGAAAGTAAAGGAACTGTTAGCTCAAAACGCTATCGGTAAAGTACTGAATATACATATCCGTTTTTCCGTTCCGCCGCGCGATCTGGACTACAACAGCCAGAATCTGCCGTGGCGCGTGCAGCGTGATATTGCGGGAGGCGGTTACTTCTATGACCTGGCTCCGCATCAGCTCGACCTGCTTCAGGAATTCTTCGGTCCGATTCTCCGGGCACAGGGATATTGCAGCAACCGGGGCGGTCTTTATACCACCGAAGACACGGTGAGTGCCTGCTTCCAGTTTGCCAACGGCATTCCCGGATCGGGTTCCTGGTGTTTCGTAGGACATGAATCCGCCAAAACCGACCGTATAGAAATCGTAGGCGATAAAGGCCAGATCTGTTTCTCGGTATTTACCTACGAACCGATTGCCCTGCAAACAGAAGAAGGACGCAAAGAATTTATTATCCCCAATCCGGACCACGTACAGCTTCCGCTGATTCAGAATGT
>CAJMQV010000035.1 GCA_905215575.1 uncultured bacterium
CCGACAGGAAACAGCCCGAAAACAGGGGGCATGCTACAGGCCATCGGCAATGAAGCCTTGCAAAACGAATACCGCAGTACCCTGAAAGCCTTCTACGGGGCATTGAAATCCATGGACGGCTGTATCCGCTTTGCCCTGCTCACGGGAGTAACCAAGTTCGGCAAGGTCAGCGTGTTCAGCGATTTGAATAACCTGATGGACATCTCCATGGACGACCGCTACGTGGAAATCTGCGGCATCAGCGAGAAGGAAATCCATACGTATTTTGAGGAAGACATTCATGCGCTGGCTACAGCTACGGGCCTGACTTATGAAGAGACTTGTGCGGAGCTGAAATCCAATTATGACGGTTATCACTTCACGGAAAATGCCGTGGGCATGTACAATCCTTTCAGTCTGCTCAATACGTTTGCGAAGAAAAAGTTCGGCAGCTACTGGTTTGAGACAGGCACACCGACCTACCTCGTTGAACTGCTCAAGCTCCACCACTATCCGATAGAGGAACTGGAACACATCGTCACCAGTCAGCCTGTATTGGACAGCATCGATACGGCCTCTACCGACCCGATTCCGGTTATCTACCAGAGCGGCTACCTCACCATCAAGGGTTACAACAAGATGTTCGAGAACTACACGTTAGGATTCCCCAACCGTGAAGTGGAACAAGGGTTCTTCAAGTTCCTGCTGCCCAACTACGCGTCAGTGAGCGTAAGCAAGTCACCCTACCAGATTCAGTGCTTCGTGGAGGAAGTAATGGCGGGCAAAGTGGATGATTTCTTCGAACGGTTGAAAACCATGTTTGCCGACATTCCATACGAGCTGGCGCGTGATCGCGAAGTGCACTACCAGAACATCCTCTACATCATCTTCAAGCTGATGGGCTTCTACGTACAGGTGGAATACCACACCAGTCGCGGTCGGATTGACCTGGTGCTCCAGACACAGGACTACGTGTACATCATGGAATTCAAGCTGAACGGCAGCGCGGACGAAGCCCTGGCCCAGATTCGGGAGAAAGGCTATGCCGCACCTTTTGCCAAGGACAGCCGTACGGTCTACAAGATTGGCGTCAACTTCAGCGATGAGCTTCGGAACATTCAGGAAGTGAAGGTGGAAGTGGAGTTTTGAGCATCGTGTCAGTTTATTTCAATGGCATAAGAAACTACAACCGCTTTTACGCCTGCTTCCGAGTATTTGCTCTTATAGTGTGCTGTCCCTAATACACTGATGTCATCTTTTATTGCGAGCCATTTAGGTCCTTCACTGTGGGCATAATAGAAATAGTGATAGTCCAATGGCAGAATAGAGTGATTCTTCAAATCCTCTTCAATTACCTCTTTGTTATTTTTAATGATTGTTGCAATAACTATCAATATAACAGCTGCAAATAAAAGTATCACTTTATTTTTCAGGTCCGAGTCAGTATCGCAAATATAGTGCTTATAATAAAGATTTAGAGATAAATCTTGTTTCTTTATATAAATATCAGTATATTGGCATAAAAGTAAATTCTAATATGAAGGAAAGACTTCTTATAAAATGTGATACTACTATTTATGCAGACGAGATTACAAATCTGCTTATTGAAAATAACATTGTTTCTCGCCAGCATGATGAAGGGCAAGACCAAAATCCTGGTGCTTATGGTGCTATCACAGGTATTGCAATATATGTTTTCGAGAAAGATTATGAAAAAGCTGTTGAGATAATAAATCCTATTATTGACAGTAGAAATGAGTCTCATGTCTGGTGCCCTAAATGTGGAAGTTACAATGTGTCAGCCATAGCCGTAAGCAACAAATACGGAACTGCTATAGCATTATGGTGCATCTTTCTTTTTCTTATTCCGGGGCTTTATCTTGTTTGGGCAAATGATTTGGGTATCAGATCAACTATCGCCGATTATATAGCATTGTCTATGTTTATTTCGTTTTTTATAGTTGCATTCTTGGGGAAAATTTCTAATGCCAATTATATATGTAAAGATTGTAATAAAAGGTTCCACCATAAATGATTTTTCGTATCTTATGAAATAAGCCGGCCATTATCAATACATATCATTATTTCCGTACCTTTGTTATGTCTGTATAAACAAAAAATATGATTGGAAGCATCCTTGGCGACATCGCAGGCAGCGTCTACGAGTTTCGCAACATCAAGACAAAAGAGTTTCCTTTCCTCACTTCGCAGAAGGGATATACCGACGACAGTATTCTGACCCTCGCCACGGCCGACTGGCTGCTGCACGGCGGAGACTGTGCCACCTATTATTTCCGTTATGCCACCCGTTACCCGTGTCCGCTGGGAGGCTTCGGCGGACGTTTCCGTGAATGGCTCCGACAAGGACAGCAAACAGGACAGCTCCGTCCTTACGGCAGCTGCGGCAACGGTTCGGCCATGCGCGTAGGTCCCGTGGGATGGACATTCCGCACGGAGGAAGAGACGCTGGAAGCTGCACGCATATCGGCTGCCTGCACGCACAACCATCCCGAAGGAATCAAGGGTGCCCAGGCTACGGCACTCTGCATTTTTCTGGCTCGGAACGGGAAGAGCAAGGAGGACATAAAAAATACCGTCGAAGCAAAGTTCGGCTATGACCTGAACTTCACCTGCGACGGTATCCGTGATACCTATCAATGGGACGCCACCTGCCAGGGCACCGTACCCCAGTCCATCCGCGCCTTTCTAGACGGGACGGACTTTGAGGACTGCATACGTACGGCCATCTCACTGGGTGGCGACAGCGATACACTGGCCTGCATCACGGGCAGCATTGCCGAAGCATTCTACGGCATTCCCCCTGCCCTGCACGCTCAGGCCATGCTCTACCTGCCAACACATTTTCAGCAGATAGTGATGGAATTTGAAGGGAAATTCAGAACGGGTATCCGCTAAAATTCATGCCTCCCCAAAACGCAAGTGCATTTCACACAAAACGCCTTTGCGTTTTACCCGAAACGTAAGTGCGTTTTGAGGAAAACGTAAAGGCGTTTACATCCAAACGTCGAAGCACTTTATTTCAAATGCCGAAGCGTTTTGTTTTAAATATCAAAGAGTTTTTTGACGACTTTAATACACTAACTATCAACATATTATTTCTTTAAAAAATCGGCCCGCATCGGAGAGAAACAGTCAATGAGCAAACCGGCCTCCAGGCACTTGCAACTATGCAATACATCCGGTTCGATGTAGATACCGTCGCCAGCAGATACCACCTGCGTCTTGCCGCCCACGGTAAACTCAAACTTTCCGCTGGCCACGTAAGTGGTCTGCGTGTGATAATGCGTGTGGGGCGTACCTACAGCACCCTTCTCGAATTTTACTTTCACGAGCATCACCTGGCCGTCGTATCCCATAATCTGACGGGTTACTCCCTCGCCAGCCGGTTCCCACTCGGTTCCTTTCTCTGTTATGAAGACCTCGCTGCGTGTCTTCTTTGTCGGTGTGTCGGTCGTGTTTTCTGCGGTAGCCGACAACACACCGGTCATTGCCAAAGCTGCCATCAATACAAATGCTTTTTTCATGTTTCTATTTTTCTTAACTGATTGGTTAGTCTATTTCAAAACGAAGGGTCGTGCCCCGATTCTTTCCTTGCGGAAGCGCATGCGTGCCACGCTTTCCGTTCACCGTAATCTGCGCCTCATCCTGACACTGCATGGGGTCGCTGAAGTACACCTCCCAGCGTCCGTCCATTCCCCGTCCGATACGGTACAGACCAGGCGTGTGAAAATCCACTTCCAGTTCCGGCGTTACGCGAAGAGTAAAAGGTTCACGTACAGCTGCCCAGCAGACCGAACGGTCGACTTGCCACACTGCCTGTAAGCGACTGTCGTTGCACATCACCCGGAAATTGTCGGTACGGAAATTACGCAAGTCGGCTTCCGTAGCCTCGGGAAGGACGGCATAACAGTAAGAAGATTCTTTCGGACGTACGCCGTGGTCCAGATAAAGGGTAAACAGTCGGCCCGAAACGGTATCGTTCTTGTACATCTGCATCACGTCGTGCCAGCTTCCGGAAGATGCCACCGTGCGGGCAAAGCAACTGTCCAGATTGTTCCACAGCACATACCCGCGTCCGTGATGCCAGATTCGCATATCGTCGGCAGTAGAGATGCGAAGCGGTTCCTCCTTGCTCCAGCACTGCTCTACGGCGGTGGTGACATGAAAAGCCGAATCAGAAGAGATGCCCGCTCCCAGACAAAGCACCGCCTCATCGGCAAAGAGCCAGAATTTCTGCGCCTTCAGTCCGTCGCGGTCCAGCTCCATGGCACTGATTCCGTTTTTCCCGTCCGACAAGCCTCCCACAAAGCGGCCCCGGTTGCCCGGATAGTAGCTGTGCTTGAGCAACGGCACCGGACGGACATCGTCGTAACAAGTCACACCGGGCAATTTGCGCCAGTCCCATAACGGGAAGATATCGTAATATTCCGTTGCATCCTTATAGATATAGAGGGCCCCGTCGGCCATATAATAGCCTTTCATGTTATCGCCGTTCATAGTCTCCACTCCCATTACGCGGTCGGATGCCATCTTGAGCGAGGCCATCCATCCGGCACGGCGGCTCAGCGTGTAGTCCGACTGCCAGAAATGCTTGTGGCCAATCAGCTCGTTGCGCGGCGAAAAACAGTTTTTCAGCAGACGGGCAGCCACCTGATTGCAACGCGCATCGCGTCCGCCTCCCAGTTCGGTAGCGGCAAAAGCCAGACTCAATGCCTTGTGCAGCGGAGCCGAAGAAAAGAGCTGGCGTCCCAGGGAAGCGATGTCCATTTTCCCCTGCCAGATAACCCACTGATAACCCTCTTCCAGCAATCCGGCAATCACCTCCAGTTGCGAAGGCGTAAAAGCCATCGACGTATCCGAAAAGAGGCCCGACAAAAGGCTCATGGTGTACACATACGCCAGTCCGTAGTTTCCGAACTGAGGTTGCGGCCCGTGCTGGTGGAAGCACCCGTCGTCCTTGATGCCTTCCTTTCCGCCCCGCACAATCTCCGACACAATCGTATCACGCGCCTGTTTCACCAAATCCAGATTGTTCTCCAACACCCCTCTCATCATGACGTTGCCCGCCAGCCACACCTTGTTCTGTCCAGTCATACCAAAACGGGCCTGCTTCATCACCGTGATGGCATCCTGCTTCTCGGCTTCGGTCAGGAAAGGTTCAAACAAGATGAAGGCAGTGCCCAGCGTACGGGGAATACCTATCTGATTATAGTACCAGTTCAGGCAGACCGGCTTCTGGACAAACCAGTAGCACAAGACCCGATGAATGGCCTTCTCCACCTTCTTCGAATGATAATGTTCGTTTTCCGGATTGCTAAAATGCTTCACCATCTCAAGTATCCGTTCGGCATGCAGACGCGGGTCCCATCCCGAACGGTTGGTATCTTGATAATTGATGTCACTCCACGAGCCATCGGCCTGCAACGCTTTGAGGTAATGCCTCATCCGAGCTGCTTCGTACGGCACACGCTGCTGGAGTTCCATCACCACACGGTCGGACACCGAGAAGCCCGGCTGGTTCTGCAAGAGCAGTTCTTTCAGAGGAGATTCCTCCCCTTCCGACTGCACATAAATCCGGTTGAAGTTCTGCCGGATGACCGACAAATCGTCTTCCGCCTTGCCGGAAGCCTGCGAAAAGGCCAGGCATGCGCAAAAAGAAAAAACTAAACGAGTGTATTTCATAGACATAGACTGAACGGTATTTTCTTATGACAACATTCCGCCCGGCACGCGACCGATTTCCACTTTCTCGAATTTATATCCCAGGCGTTTAAGTTCAATGGCCACCCCGATGCGGAACATCGTACGGCAGGCACGGGCAAATACATGGAAGGCCAGCGGGCTTTGTGGCTCTATCTGTTCGTGGCGAATCAGTCCCACGGTAGTCTGTCCGCAACGGCGGATGATGTCTTCCAGCTGGCGGGCTTCTTCTCCGTCGAGCGACAAGCCGAGTAAATCGCGCACGATGTGTTCATCCATGTCGTCAAAGCCCTGCTCTCCGTAGTACGACTGATAAGTAGCCTGTGCACTGGCCTCCCAGTCTTCATCCCAGCAGAAAGCTACTCCCAAGCCCAGATAAGCTGCCCAGGCCACCGACACCACGGGATAATCACGAATCTGTTCCACAGCATCGGCCACGTACTCCGGTGCCAGGTCGTGCCAGCGGTTGTCCAGGTCCTCCGTAGCCAGCAGGGTGCCGTCCAGCACATGATAGTCAGTACACAAACGCAGCAATTCCTGCTGCAATCTCTCTTCAAAACGGTTCAAATATTCTGTATCCATTGAGGTTTCTTTATTTTTCCGCCAAAGATACGAGTTATATACCAGTTTTTAAATCGTGTGAATTGCTTTTAAAATGATTTGACATTTTAAGGACTTATGCCTAAATTTGACATAGGCAGGTGCTTTACTTTGCCGCATCACCAAAACTTTTCATTTTACTATTTATGGCAGCAAACAAATTCGGACGATATATATGGCTGGCAGATTTAATCCGATGCCACCCGTACATCACCTTCAACGAAATCAGTGAACGATGGGAAACCTGCGGACTGGGCGACGGGAAACCGCTTCCGTGGAAAACCTTCATGAATCACAAGAAGGCCGTGCAGACCATCTTCGACATTCTCATCTCCTGCGATGCCAGTCGAGGATACGGCTATTACATAGAGGATGCGGAATCGCTGGAAGGTGATTCCTTCCGTTCGTGGCTCATCGACTCGTATGCCACCCTGAACCAGCTTCAGGCAGACCGTCAGCTGGAGAAACGCATCTCATTCGAGAAGATTCCTTCGGGCAATAAATATTTGCAGACTTTCCTTCAGGCCATGCGTCAGAATTGTGTGGTAGAAATTACTCACCAAGGCTTTGGCAGGTCTCATGCCAGCACGTTTCAGGTAGAGCCTTATCACCTGAAGGTGTATAACCGCCGCTGGTATCTGATTGGATACTCGGTCTATTCCGAGGAGATAAGAACATACGCGCTCGACAGGATTCAGCACGTGAGCCTTACGGATGTGAAGTTCCAGCTTCCCAAGGATTTCAGCATAGAACAGTATTTCGAGGGATGCGTAGGCATCATCTCCGACCCGGAATATGACATCGAGCGGGTAGTTATCAAGGCATACGGATGGGCACGGAACTACCTCTCTACCCTTCCCCTGCACGAATCACAACGCGAGATTGCTTCGGATGACGAATCCATCACGTTTAAGTTCTGGGTTCGCCCGAACTATGAGTTCTTCCAGTTGTTGCTACAGCAAACCGACCAAATTGAGATTCTCGAACCGCAGTGGGCAAAAGATGCCATGTGCCAGATGGCGGAGAATATATTGTCTTACTACAAGAAATCCGAAAATGCATAATAAATCCGATATAAATTTCATAGCAAGAGACTTTGAAACGGCTGCCGCCAAACATGCTTCAGTATGTGAAGCAGATATCTGTGTGATACAACATGGAGAAATAGTAGTGCCCTGTTCATGGCTGGTACGTCCGGAAGACAACCGCTATCAATATTGGAATATAAAAGTACACCACAGTATCTTGAATATGATTCGCTGGATTATCGTTGTGAGCAATTGGGTATTGAGCAAGTACGCACCACCGTACCGATGATGATGTAGAGATGTATACGAAGCCATATTTGAAAGAGTTAGAGAGCATTTAGAATCATATTACAAACACTAATGATTGTGTTCTATAATTTTCAAAGCAAATGTAATAAAGCATCCATAGTTAACACATTAAAATTGATATACATGGAGAAACTAATTAATCTATTAAATCAAATTAAATCAATTGTTGTTCAAGACAGAATAATGAAAGAAGAACGATGGAAAAGAGGTGAAAACTTTAATGTCTTTTCAGTACTAGCTCTTTCACGGAATGAAACTCGACTTCACTCAGCCTTTATTGCCGAACTTTTGAATCCCAATGGCTCTCACGGATTGTGTAATACATTTCTCGAAAATTTTATAACCCATTTAACTCCGGGATTTGAATTTGATACAGCACATGCTGATGTAAAGGTCGAAGTTTATATAGGCCCTATAAATAAAGATTCCACCCGTGGAGGTAGAATAGATATTCTTGTAACAGATAATAAAAATCATGCTATTATTATTGAAAATAAAATAGATGCTTCTGAGCAGGAAGGTCAGCTCTGCCGATATAACAATTATGCAAAAGATATGGAATTTTCTGATTATCGTTTACTTTATCTCACCTTAAATGGAAAAGATTCTGAAACAATTTCTGATATTGAAAAAACAAATTATATTTCTATATCTTATCGAGAAAATATTCTGAGTTGGTTAACATCTTGTATAGGCATAGCTGCCTGTTATCCTTTAATACGAGAAACTATTCGACAATATATTTTTAATTTGAAAGAAATACTGAATATTATGTGTACAGAAAATGAAAATAGAGTGATAAAATTGGCTACTTCTAAAGAATATACTGAATCAACATTAGCCATTTTAAGGAATGAAATGGAAATAAAAAGAGAAATTCGTTTACATTTCATTGAGGAACTTAAAAGACTAGCTAAACAAAAGGGGCTAGATTTCACTTATGACGAAGGCTTAATTCATTTTTGGGATAATCAGTGGATTGTTTTCTCCCAGCCTTCTGTCTCAAAAAAATGGAATATTTACATCGGTTGGAATAAACATAATAAATCAGATGGAGTACGTTATGGTATAAGCAGACAGTTTACAATTGATACACAACCTATCCCAGCGGATAAATTAATGCAAATTCCTCATGTGTGGACTGAGGCTCCGCAAGATGAAGAGTATCCTTGTGGCTGGGCATACTTGCGAGGAAAAGATGGAAAAACAGGAAACTGGTGAAATTGGTTTGATATTGCTACACTGGAAGATATGGCTAACGGTACTATGCTTCATTTTATCGAAACCGAAATAATAGATAAGGTAATTGATGGACATTTATTGAAGAAAGTGCAAGAAATACTTCCCGACTAACTTAATGTCTGCCATCTTTTTTAAACAAGGACTGTAGTTTACTAAATAATTTGTGTCAACTTAGTTAGTAAACTACAATGAATGAAGCAATATTTTTATTGCTATACTCTCGTTAATACAATTGAGGTTTATTTGTATGAAAATCGAAACTTAATCTCATTATATTAGAATATGACAGAAAAAATATCACAGCAACTGTTAAATGATTTTGCAATATTACCAAAGAGGAATACATCTCCAACTTTTATGGAAATTTGTCAAATGGGAGGCGATAGATTTGAAGAAAGATGTAGCCAGATATTCAAGTTCTATTTTAACCCAAACGCACCTCATGGCTTAAAAGGATTATTCATTAATTCTCTTTTGGAAATAATGCAAAATGTCGAGCTAAATTATAGCCTTCAAGGTGTTAGAGTTATAACAGAAGATACAACAAGTGATAATAAACGAATAGATATCATTGTTGAAACAGACTGTTTTGTTATGGCTATAGAGAACAAAATAGGAGCCAAACTTTATAACCCGCTTGAAAGCTATGTTGAACATATTAATACAAAATATAAAGACAAGAAGAGTTTTTTTATAGTTCTTTCTGCTCGAAGTATAAATGATATATCAGAACTGAGAAAGATACAGTCCATTGGTTATCAATATATTAATTATCAGCAATTATTTACAGTAGTAAAAAGGAATATAGGTGATTATATTTCTAATTGTAATCAATCATATTTGATATTCCTCATGGATTTTATTAGAACAATTGAAAACAAATTTTACAATACACATATGGAAATGAATCGCTTCTTTTTTAATAATAGATTTCAAATAGAAGAGTTAATCAATGAATATAATGCTTTTAAAGAATCTATCCTAAATATGCAGAGGGAAAATATATCAGATATTTTGCTGATTGTTAATCAGAAAACAAATGCTGAATGGTGGAAATATCAAGGATGGGATTTGGGTATATCATTTAATGATAATGGTAACCGTATTGGAATTGAAAGTAGTTATAGTGACGAAACAGTTGATAATCCACTTGGTGATTTTCATATTTATATTACAGTATGGAAAGAAAAATGTTTTAATCCATATGAAGAGGAGCTAAGAAAAAAATTTCCTGATTGTTTTATTGATAGGACACAAGGCCGAGTTTATCTACACTTACCGGTAATTAAAGGTAATGACCATGATGTTATTGCAGAGAAGTTATCAGAATACTATTTTTATATGAAAGATTTAACCAGCAGGATAAAATAATTCAAAGAAATCTTATACCAGATGTAGTAACAATATTTGCTAAACACCCCAGGCTGTAACTCCCCGCTCCTCACGGGAAAGTTACAGCCTGAGTACTATATCAACAAGCCGTTAAGGCTTACAAACTTTCTTCAATCACAGCCTGCGCCGCAGCCAGTCTTGCGATAGGCACGCGGAATGGTGAGCAGCTCACGTAATCCAGACCTACCTTGTGGCAGAACTTCACGGACATCGGTTCACCACCATGTTCACCGCAGATACCGCATTTCAGTGCCGGACGTACGGAACGGCCTTTGGCTACCGCCATTTCGATGAGCTGGCCCACACCGTTCTGGTCGAGTACCTGGAACGGGTCTACCTTCAGGATCTTCTTTTCCAGGTAAACCGGCAAGAAGGAAGCGATGTCGTCGCGAGAGTAACCGAAGGTCATCTGAGTCAGGTCGTTCGTACCGAATGAGAAGTATTCGGCATGTGAAGCGATGCGGTCGGCAGTCAGGGCAGCACGCGGCACTTCAATCATCGTTCCCACCTTGAACGGAATTTCCACGCCTTCTTCCTTGAACAGTTTGGCAGCAGTTTCACGGATCACCTTTTCCTGTGCTTCGAATTCATACAGGATACCAATCAGCGGCACCATGATTTCAGGATGCGGGTCGTAACCTTCCTTCTTCAGTTCGCAGGCAGCACCCAGGATGGCGCGAGTCTGCATTTCGGTGATTTCCGGATACGTATTTCCCAGACGGCAACCACGGTGACCCAGCATCGGGTTGTGTTCGCACAGACTTTCCACGCGCTGGCGGATATAATCTACGGTCACACCCATGGCCTGTGCCATTTCTTCCTGACCTTTCAAATCGTGCGGAACGAATTCATGCAACGGCGGGTCGAGCAGACGTACGTTGACAGGCAGTCCGTCCATGGTCTTGAAGATTTCCTTGAAGTCAGCTTTCTGGTAAGGCAACAGTTTGTCGAGGGCTTTCTTGCGGCCTTCTACGTCCTTGGCCAGAATCATTTCACGCATGGCCACAATCTTTTCGTCGTCGAAGAACATGTGTTCCGTACGGCACAGACCGATACCTACGGCACCGAATCCACGGGCATCCTGTGCGTTGCGCGGCGTGTCGGCATTGGTGCGGACTTTCAGGCGGGCATATTTGTCGCAGAGTTCCATCAGTTCGGCAAAGTTACCCGACAGTTTGGCCGGCTGAGTCGGAATTTCTCCGGCATATACATATCCGTTGGTTCCGTTGATGGAGATGTAGTCACCTTCTTTCAGTACAACTCCGTCAATTTCTACCGTACGGGTCTTGTAGTCTACGTTGATGGCTCCGGCACCTGATACACAGCACTTACCCATTCCGCGGGCTACTACGGCTGCGTGTGAGGTCATACCTCCACGGGCGGTCAGGATACCTTCGGCAGCCTGCATACCAGCCAGGTCTTCCGGAGAAGTTTCAATACGTACCAGTACCACACGATGGCCGTTGGTATGCCATTCAGCAGCATCTTCGGCGAAGAAGACGATGCGTCCGCAGGCAGCACCCGGAGAAGCCGGCAAACCACGTGTCAGCACGCGGGCACGTCCCAGTTCTTCCTTGTCGAATACCGGATGCAGCAGCTCGTCCAGTTTGTTGGGTTCGCAGCGCATCAAAGCGGTCTTTTCGTCAATCATGCCCTGATGCAGCATTTCCATGGCGATGCGCACCATAGCGGCACCTGTACGCTTACCGTTACGGGTCTGGAGGAACCAGAGTTTGCCTTCCTGCACGGTAAATTCCATGTCCTGCATATCGTGGTAGTGATTTTCCAGTTTGGTCTGGAGTTCATCGAGTTCCTTGTAGATTTCCGGCATGGCTTCTTCCATAGAAGGATATTTGGCCACACGTTCTGCTTCCGAGATACCCTGCAGTTCAGCCCAGCGCTGAGAACCGATCTTGGTAATCTGCTGCGGAGTACGGATACCGGCTACTACGTCTTCACCCTGCGCATTGATCAGGTATTCACCGTTGAACAGGTCTTCACCGGTAGCGGCGTCGCGTGAGAAGCATACACCCGTAGCCGAAGTCTCACCCATGTTACCGAATACCATGGCCTGTACGTTCACGGCTGTTCCCCACTCTGCCGGAATGCCTTCCATCTTACGGTAAAGGATGGCACGTTCATTCATCCATGAATCAAATACGGCACAGATGGCGCCCCACAACTGTTCGTAAGCGCATGACGGGAATTCCTGTCCGGTCTGTTTCTTCACGGCTTCCTTGAAGCGGACTACCAGTGTCTTCAGATCGTCCACGTCGAGTTCGTTGTCCAGACGTACGCCCTTAGCCTTCTTCACTTCTTCAATGATGGCTTCAAACGGGTCGATGTCTTCCTTGTTCACGGGTTTCATGCCCAGCACCACGTCGCCGTACATCTGTACGAAGCGGCGGTAAGAGTCCCACGCAAAGCGAGGGTTGTTAGTCTTGCGAGCCAGTCCTTCTACTACTTCATCGTTCAGACCCAAGTTCAGAATGGTGTCCATCATCCCCGGCATGGACGCTCTGGCACCCGAACGTACGGAAACGAGCAACGGATTTTCCACATCGCCGAACTTCGACTTCATCAGAGCTTCTACTCCCTTGATGGATTTTTCCACGTCGTCTTTCAGCAGCGCAACCACTGCTTCTTTTCCTTTTTCAAAATATTCGTTGCAGACTTCGGTTGTTATGGTGAATCCGGGAGGTACAGGCACCCCGATCAGGTTCATCTCGGCCAGGTTTGCGCCCTTGCCACCCAGAAGATTTCTCATGTCAGCTTTTCCTTCAGCTTGTCCGTTTCCAAAAGTATAGACTCTTTTCTTTTCCATGTTTTCTTATATTTGATAAGGTTCAATAATGTTTTTCGTTGGTCAACCGCTGGCAAATCTATATATATTTTATTGAATCCCAAATTTTGTGAAGATATTTTTCGACATATTTTGCAACATAGAGTTTGCAAAATGAACTTCTTCGAAAAACATGGAAGAATGTCAGGAAAAATGTATAAATTTGCTCCCAAATTGGTTTTATTGAAAAGAACGTGGCAAGAAAGAAAAAAGAACTGCCTTTACTGGAGAAGGTAACAATAACAGACGTAGCCGCAGAAGGAAAAGCCGTGGCTAAAGTGAACGAGTTGGTAATATTTGTCCCGTATGTAGTGCCGGGCGACGTAGTCGATTTACAGGTGAAGCGCAAGAAGAACCATTACGCCGAAGCGGTGGCGGTAAAGTTCCATGAGAAATCACCCCTGCGCACGGAGCCGTTCTGCAGTCACTTCGGAGTGTGCGGAGGATGCAAATGGCAATGTCTTTCTTACGAGGAACAGCTCAAGTACAAGCAGAAACAGGTGTTCGACAACCTCACCCGCATCGGGAAGGTGGAACTGCCGGAATTCCGTCCTATCTTAGGCTCGGAAAAGACCCGCTTTTACCGTAACAAGCTGGAGTTTACATTCTCCAACAAGCGCTGGCTTACGGAAGAAGAGGTGAAGCAGGATGTGAAATACGACCAGATGAATGCCGTGGGATTCCATATTCCGGGGGCATTCGACAAGGTGCTGGCCATCGACAAGTGCTGGTTGCAGGACGACATTTCCAACCAGATCCGCAATGCCGTACGCGACTATGCCTACGCGCACAACTTCCCGTTCTTCGACTTGCGCACGCAGGAAGGACTTCTTCGTAACATCATGATCCGTACCTCGTCTACAGGCGAACTGTGGCGGATGTTTTTGGGAAAGCGGCTATTTCTGCCGGAATTCGAATGGCTCAGAGATGCAATGCTCCAGGGAGCTGTTCCAAACTGGATCGAGTGGCATTTAGCGCTCTATCGTGTTCTGGAGGAAGAGAACATTCGCTTTTTCTGTAAGGACGGACAATTTGAGCTGCTGGACAAGGAAGGACACCGCATCTATTTCGGTGTAGACCATTCCGAGGCGGCAGAGCAGGTGCTGATGAAAGTCCTGTTCCCGCTCAACCAATGACCGAGAGATTCTGAAATAAGGCTGAAAGGCGGACCGGTACATCCGGTTCGCCTTTCAGCCTCTTATGATTCCTTAATACGGGAAACGCTTTCTTTTTCCCGATTTAAGCTGAAAAGCAGTATGATAAGGTCAAAGGAAGGGATGATTATGATGACCTGGAAAACGAGGCTCCTGCATTTTGAGCGCATGTGTGATGGGCTCGTGGAGCATTTCCTGCTTCAACACAAGATCCTTGGATTTCTATTGATTTTTATCGGGATGCCTCTGGTGACGCTGTCGGCGGTATGTATTTGCTCCACCGTTCTTGTACTGCCGCTGGCCTTGGCGTTTGGGTACCTGTGAAGAGGGCCTTAATACAATTTTAATACGAGCCCTTAAAAATTAATGCCCCTTTAAGACGAAAAGTGGATAATGTGATTAAGACTCCATAAAGACATATTAAGGGGTGGGGCTTACGCAGCGGCCTTTTCATAAAAGCTGGTCGTCTCCGTTTCGGATCATCATATTCGGATTTCTCTTGGTGATTCTGCTGGGGAGCTTCCTGCTGATGCTTCCGGTTGCCACAAAAGAAGGTGTTGTCACGCCGTTTTCGGATGCTCTGTTTACTGCCACGTCGGCGGTATGCGTGACAGGCCTGGTTGTTCACGACACTGCTACTTACTGGTCGAATTTCGGACAGTTCATCATCGTATTGCTTATCCAGATCGGGGGCCTTGGGGTGGTAACCGTGGCCGGTGCTTTCGGTATCCTCTCCGGGCGCCGGATCGGCCTGATGCA
>CAJMQV010000036.1 GCA_905215575.1 uncultured bacterium
AACCACCTGGATCGGAGCCAACTTCGGAGGCAACACCAGACCATTGTCGTCAGAGTGAGTCATAATCAAGGCACCCATCAGACGGGTTGACACACCCCATGAGGTAGCCCAGGCATATTCCAGCTTGTTCTCCTTATTGATAAACTGCACATCGAAAGCCTTTCCGAAGTTCTGTCCCAAGAAGTGAGAAGTACCGCTCTGCAAAGCCTTTCCGTCCTGCATCATCGCTTCAATGGTATAGGTATCCAAAGCACCGGCAAAACGCTCGGTTTCGCTCTTCACACCCTGAACCACCGGAACGGCCATATATTTCTCGGCAAAGTCGGCATATACCTTCAACATCTGCTTGGCACGGTCTTCAGCCTCCTCACGGGTCGCGTGAGCGGTGTGACCTTCCTGCCACAGGAACTCGGCAGTACGCAGGAACAGACGGGTACGCATCTCCCAACGCATCACGTTACACCACTGGTTGCACAACACCGGCAGGTCACGATAACTCTGAATCCAGTTGCGGAATGTATTCCAGATAATGGTTTCAGAAGTAGGACGGATAATCAGTTCTTCCTCCAGTTTTGCAGCCGGATCAACAACTACTCCGTTTTTCTCCTCGTTGGTTTTCAAACGGTAATGAGTCACCACAGCACATTCCTTGGCAAAACCTTCGACATGCTCTGCCTCTTTGCTCAAAAATGATTTCGGGATCAACAAAGGGAAATAAGCGTTCTGTACACCGGTTTCCTTGAACTTGTCGTCCAGAATACGCTGCATTTTCTCCCAAATGGCATAACCGTAAGGCTTGATTACCATACAGCCACGCACGTCAGACTGCTCAGCCAAATCGGCTTTTACTACCAGCTCATTATACCATTGAGAATAATTTTCACTTCTCTTTGTCAGATTTTTCAGTTCTTTCGCCATAATTACATTTCAAGTTATTTATTTGTGCAAAATTACAAAAAAGTTTTTATTCCTTGTGTGAAAAGGAAAAAATGTCTTATCTTTGCCACCGTTTTGAAGAATTTTTAATTTTAAAGTTAACTATGAAAGGAATGAAATTAACAGCAGGTTTTCTCTGCTTTTCATTAGTTTTGAGTAGCTGTGGTATGTCAAACACAGGAAAAGGCTCATTAATCGGTGCAGGTGGTGGTGCCGCTTTAGGTTCATTGGTAGGTGCTTTGGCCAGCCAGAACAAAGGTAAAGGCGCTGCAATTGGTGCAGCTGTAGGTACAGCAGTAGGTGTTACCGCAGGTGCGTTGATCGGTAAGAAGATGGATAAGGCTAAGGCTGAGGCTGAAAAGATTGCCAATGCTGAAGTAGAAAGCGTAACTGACGCAAACGGTTTGCAGGCTGTAAAGGTTACCTTCGATTCAGGTATCCTGTTCAACACCAGCAGCTCTACTTTGAGCACAACCGCACAGTCTTCACTGAAGAATTTTGCAACCAACGTATTGCTCCAGAATACAGATATGGACGTAGCTATCAAGGGCTATACAGACAACCAGGGATGGAAGAACAGCACTGCAGAGCAGAGCGTACAGAAGAACATCACTCTGTCATTGCAGCGTGCACAGGCTGTTGAGTCTTACCTGAAAGGTCAGGGCGTAGGCTCAGCACAGATCAAGTCTGTTGAAGGATTGGGCGAGGCTAATCCGGTAGCAGACAACTCTACTGCAGCTGGTCGTCAGGAGAATCGTCGTGTAGAGGTTTATTTGTATGCCAGCGAGGCTATGATCAAGGCCGCTGAAGCTGAAGCTTCCAAATAAATCATCCAGTAAAAAAATAAAAATCATGTTTCACGCTTTGAAACGGATTCAAAAAGTATTGCAATGGATTGTACTTCTGTTCTTTGGAAGTACAATCCTTGCTGTTTTAATATATCGCTTCGCGCCGGTTCCCGTCACACCGCTGATGCTGATCCGTTGCGCCCAACAAATGACACACGGTGAAAAGGTGCGCCTGAAACATCATTGGGTACCACTGGACAGTATTTCCAAATACCTTCCTGTAGCTGTCATGGCATCAGAAGACCAACGCTTCATGACCCATCACGGTTTTGATATGGTTGAGATTCAGAATGCTTTGGAAGAGCGCGAACAGGGAAAACGCATCCGCGGAGGAAGTACTATCAGCCAGCAAACAGCAAAGAACGTATTTCTCTGGCCAACCTCTTCGTGGGTTCGAAAAGGCTTTGAGGCATACTTTACGGTACTGATCGAATTGGTTTGGAGCAAAGAACGCATCATGGAGGTATATTTGAACTCTATCGAGATGGGAGATGGCATTTATGGTGCCGAAGCTGTGGCACAACAGCATTTTGGCCGTTCGGCCGCAAATCTGACCCGTGCCAACTGCGCCTTGATAGCAGCGACACTACCCAACCCGTTAAAGTTCAGCTCTAAAGATCCGTCACGCTACATGCTAAAACGGCAAACTGCCATTATGCGGCAGATGAAACACATTGATCTGCTTCCGGTACATCAAAACAAATAGTTTTAATACACCCGTATAACACGGATACCAGTCAGCATCTGTTGCTTCTGGAGATAAGCTGTCAAGGAAAGAGGTTCCAATACAACCTTTTTCCTTAAACTGGAAGCATGGATAAAATGCCACTCCCCTTTTGTTTTACACAAAAGACCAACATGCGCAATATCCAGTCCGGAACGCTTGGTAACAAAGGCTACAATATCCCCGTCCTTCAGACATTGCAAATCTTTTCCGGCCTGCGTCATTTTTCCCTTAGGCAGAAACCAAACCTTCTGTCCGGAAGCAGCCTGCTCTTTTTCAAGAACCAGTTTGCGCATTTCCGGACTACACTGTAATTGTGGGTAGCGGTCCGCATGACGGCTCATATAGTCCAATTTGATGTTCAATGGGGATAATACGGAGCCTTTGACAACGGGTCCTTCACGAAACACATCCCATACCAGTCCTTGACTCTGGTTGCTTTGTATCCACTCCGTAAAGTAATGGTTTCGGGACGCATACCCTGACCGGATACCATCCGTATAACGAATCCGCTCCAGAGCCTCACAAAAATCATAAAAAGATGTACTTCCCCGTCCGGAAGTCAAAGCCAAAGCGGTTACATTCTCCACAAAGGTAGTGCAATCCAATTCCTGCAGATTAACCACCAATCTTTCATCTTTATTCTTTTCCAACGTGGCACCGACATAAGGGCGACCCAGAAATTTTTTCGCAAAGAAAAGCATCCGGTCTTCCTTGATATATTTCTTTTGTGCTTCTTCCAGCCATTGTACCACCTGCAACGAGTCCTCCGTTGTATAATCCACTTCTGAAAGTGATAATGCGCGCAGCGACGAACTACCCAATCCAAAGAATAAAACCAACAAAAATAGTGAATACCGCATAACTATAAATCTTTTATAAATCCAAATACAAAAATATGGAGAAAAAACGGTACTCATAAAAAAACAACTAACTTTGTGGCATGAAAAAAACAATCTATACACTCATCATTCTTCTTTTTTCTCTGTGCCCGTTACAAGCGCAGAACTCACGTGTGTATTCCGATCATATAAAAACCTTGCAAGTTATAGCAAACAAGGATATATTATTGCCGCCCATTATTAATTTAGGTGGCAACAACACCATAGATATCGGCTTTGATATTCTCAGTCACGACTACCACCGACTCATCTATAAAGTGGAGCATTGCAACGCAGACTGGACTCCATCTACCGAAATCTTTGAATCGGACTATCTGGAAGGCTTCAACGGACAGGTAATCGAGGACGTGGAAACCAGTTTCAATACCAATCTGCTCTACTCACACTATCACGTACAGATTCCCAACGAAGACCTGTCCCTAAAATTATCCGGCAATTACAAAGTGCATGTGTTTCGGGATGAGGACGGAGCAGACCCGGAGCAACCTCTTCTTACCGCATGCTTTTCCGTTGTTGAACCGGAAGTAGGAATCAGTGCAAGTGTATCAACAAATACAGAAATTGATTTCAACAAAACCCATCAGCAGGTAAGCTTCTCCATCAATTACGGAACACTTACCGTAAACGATCCGATACGGGAACTGAAAACCGTTGTCATGCAAAACCGGCGCACTGACAACTGGGTATTAAACCCCAAACCGGATATCCAGAAAGTAAACACACTGGAATATCTGCACAACCGCCAACTTATTTTCGATGCCGGCAACGAGTTTCATAAATTTGAAATATTAGGATTCAACCGTGCCAATATGAATGTTGACCAGATCAAATGGCACGATCCCTACTATCATATCATCTTAAATGAAGACCGCCCCCAAAAGAACTATATTTTTGAGAACGATCAGAACGGCGCTTCCGTGGTCCGTAATGAAGACAATATAGATAATGAAACCTCTACAGAATATGTATGGGTTCACTTTTCGCTGAAGGCCCCCGAGATGAGTCAAGGAAATGTCTATATCGCAGGAAACTGGACTTACAACCAGTTCATCCCGCAATACAGAATGTCCTACAACCGGGAACTGCAAGCCTACGAAGCCTCATTACTTTTAAAACAAGGCTATTACAACTATCAGTATCTGTATGTGGCTCCCGGAAGCACGCGTGGAGAAAGCCTCATTGACGGTAGCTTCTACCAGACTGAGAACGAATATATCATCTTGGTATACCAGCGCCCGACAGGCGAACGCTACGACCGGCTGGTGGGATACCGCAAGATGAATTTTCTGGGCCGATAAAAAGTCTTAAAAATATTCTCATAAGAATATTTAAAAGCGGTTCAAGGTATCGGCAAAAGCATTAACTTTGCAATCCAATTTTTTAAGCGTATAAAAAAAATGAACATTGTAGTATTAGACGGTTACGGACTGAATCCCGGAGATTTAACCTGGGATTCGATCAAAGCATTAGGCCAGTTAACAGTATATGACCGCACCAGCGATCAGGAAATTGTACGCCGGGCCGCAAATGCCGACATCATTCTCACCAACAAAACCATCCTTACAGCCGGGACTCTGCAAAGTCTGCCAAAACTGAAATATATAGGTATACTTTCCACCGGATACAATGTTGTCGATATAGAGGCTGCCAAAGGAAATGGAATCGTGGTGTGCAACATTCCGACATACAGTACTGCCTCTGTTGCCCAAATGACCTTTGCTCACCTGCTGAACATTACCAACCAAGTGGGACATTATGCAGAAGAAAACCGAAACGGACGCTGGAATTCTTCTTTGGACTTCTGTTACTGGGACTCCCCTATCATGGAACTGGCCGGCAAAAAGTTCGGAATCATCGGCTTGGGACATATCGGTCAGGCCGTTGCACGAATCGCACAGGCTTTCGGCATGGAAGTATACGCATATACATCACGCACTTCCGATTCACTGCCCGAAGGCATCAAAAAAGCAGAGTTCGAGGAATTATTCCGAGAATGCGATATCGTCAGTCTGCATTGTCCGCTAACAACCGGCACCCGACAGATCATCAACAGCGAAAGTCTTTCACTCATGAAACCTTCAGCCATTCTGATCAACACCGGACGCGGACATCTGGTCAACGAGCAGGATTTGACAGAGGCCCTCAACAATGGTCAAATTGCCGCTTATGGAGCCGATGTGCTCTGTGTGGAACCGGCAATCCCGACCAACCCTCTGCTCACAGCCAAGAATGTTTATCTCACACCGCATATCGCATGGGCCTCAACCGAAGCACGCAAGCGACTGATGGACATTTGCACTGAAAACATAAAAGCCTTTATAAACGGTAAACCACAAAACGTCATTCAATAATACTTCAAAAATGCAAGAAATCCTGAACATTCTGCAAACGATGGGTGAAGCGCTCCGTATTCCCGCATCGTTCGTAATCATCGAGTTTATCGGAACCTTTGCGTTTGCCATCTCGGGCATCCGCCTGGCTTCTGCCAAGAAGTTCGACTGGTTTGGTGCTTATATCGTAGGAATGGTTACTGCCATTGGTGGTGGTACAATCCGCGATGTCATGCTGGGGCTTCCGCCATTCTGGATGACAAACTCCATATACATCATCTGCTGCGCTCTGGCCCTGTTCTATGTTATAGGCTTTGGAAAACATATTATCCGCCAGAACAGCACCTGGTTTATATTCGACGCCATCGGCTTGGCCTTATTCAATATCATCGGTATTGAAAAGACGCTGAACATGGGATATCCGTTCTGGATGGCCATCATCATGGGAAGTATTACCGGTGCCGCAGGAGGTGTCATTCGTGATGTATTCATCAACGAAGTGCCACTGATCTTCCGAAAAGACATTTATGCCATGGCCTGTGTTGTAGGCGGTATTGTATATGTAATCTGTCACAAAATTGGACTTTCGGCTGAAATCAATGCTTTACTGTCTGGTGTCACCGTAGTCGTAATCCGAATATTGGCAGTACGCTTCCACTGGCAGTTGCCTGTACTGAAAGGCGAAAGCGAAGAATAACTTCTCATAATAAATTCCTCAAACAGAATCCCGCTGTACCTTCAGATTAATCTTGAAGATACAGCGGGATTTCTTTATACATATTATAAATTCACGCTATAATCCGTTTTCCAGAAAATTCGGCAGCAGAATATCCGGACATGCAAAGATTTCCAACCACCGTTTTAAACAAACGGCTGGACAGATTAAAGATCTTTCAGCAAAATATCGCCATTCTCAAAATGACAGCTCTTCCGGATATTCAGCAACTTCTCCCACTCGGGCTGCAACCAATTCATGGCCGCTTTTCCGGTATAGAAATCACCGTACGCATCCAAACGAGCCATCACCTCATTAACCGTCAGGCGATGGATATCGGCAGAAGGAACCACCCGTTGTGTAGCTTCCATATCGTCCCCCTCCACCACAATCAGATTCATCCGGTGCAGCTCATGAATCAGTTTGCCGATCACGCCTACCGGAAGAGATGTTTCGGCCGACAAGCCGTACAGACTGTAGGGAACCATATCCTTTTCAAAGCGTTTACAGATCCGGGACAGGATCATAATGATCAACACGTCGTGATAATGACGGCTGATGCGATGAATGTCTTTCAGATAGAAATAGCTTTTCAGATTCTGATTGGCGTAAGTAAGCTGCGCTCCGAACAGACAGATGATCCAGGAAAAATTAACCCAAAGCATAAACATTGGCAATGCCGCAAACGATCCGTAAATGGCATTATAGGTAGAAACCCAGATCTGGGAGTGGATATAAAAGTACTGAAGCAACTGAAACAGTACGCCGGCCAGAATTCCCGGAAAGAGCGCATGACGCACCTGAACACGTGTGTTGGGCATATAACAGTACAGCCCTATGAAAAGCAGACTGCTGATGACATAAGGAAGCAGGTGCAGCAATAACTGTACGGTGGTGCTCAGCACCAGGAAGTTCGGGAAATGCTGCGCCACGGTAGCCAGGAAAATGCTAAGACCGCTGGAAATGATAATCAGAATGGGCAACAGCAAAAATACACTGATATAATCGGTAATCTGACGATAGATGCTGCGCTGGTTCTTCACCTGCCAGATTTGATTCAACGCAATCTCAATATTACTGGTCAGCTGGATAATGGTGTAAAGCAACAGCAAAAGGCCGAAACCGATGAAGAAGCCGCTCTTGGTATGATCCAGATAAGAACCGATAAAATCGAAAATCAAATCGGCGAATCCCTGATTCACGCTCAAATTACGCTTGATTTCATTTTCTATGATTGTGCCGTAACCGAAACCGCGTCCGATGGCAAAGATGATGGCCAGGATGGGTACAATGGCCAAAATGGAAGAAAAAGTAAGAGCCGAAGCATAACTGTTGACGTTTCTCCGAATATAACACTCTATGGTAAGCACCAGTTTCTTCATCATCCGGAACACGTAGCGGCGCACCGGAGAAAGCTCACTCTCGTTGATATACCATATCTTCTGTGTGAAAAAGAATTCCACCTGGCGATAACTGAACTGCATAGGCTCCTGATTAAGTAAAAACATAAAAGCAGCCGGACGATAAGCCGGGTTCTGTTCCTTGAAAATCAAGGCGTCTGTCATTTATCCACGCCTCATGTCACCACAAGGCTCTATCGTTCTACCCTCCGACTCAGACGGGCCGCCTTTCGTTAACGCCGGTTTACGCGAACTTTCAATCCCCAGAATGCACAGCACGGACGTCACCGCCCGCCTGGTGAGCTCTTACCTCACCTTCTCACCCTTACCTGCCGAAACAGGCGGTTGTTTTCTTCTGCATGATCTAACCCTCGCGGACTACTTCCCATTAAGAAGTGGGGTGCCCTATATTGCCCGGACTTTCCTCCCGCCTTTTTTTGCAAAAAGACCAGCGACAGACTGTCCGACTGCTTTTATGTCACAAAAGTAATCAAATATTCTGTTTCAAACAAGTTAAACGAATGCAAAAAAGGAAGCGCGGGTGAATTAACTACCGTTAATCGTACTTTCTCCTCTGTTAAAAGAAAGGAAAATAGGAATATGGCCGGACTAACCAATAACTTTTGTATTTACTTTTGCCCCAGAAACAAATCAATAACGCAAATAAATTAACACTACAAATCAATTAAGTTATGAAACAGCTAACTAAGAGAATTGCAGGAACCGCCGGCATGGCACTGTTAGGAGCCGGTTTCTTTGGCTTCTGTCCTACTTTTTCTTCGGCTTGTGCCGCCGAAATCCCCAGCGGAATGGTTGATCTTACCCAAGCCGCAGAGTCTTCGGTAAATGCCGTGGTATATATTAAAGTAACCATGAACAGCAAAACACAAACCGTAAACGTACGGGATCCGTTTTCTGATTTCTTCGGTGATTTCTTCGGATTCGGAGGCGGCGGTACACAGAAACGACAGATACAGACTCCTAAAAGACAGGCTTCCGGTTCGGGAGTAATCATTTCTAATGACGGATATATTGTAACCAACAATCACGTGGTAAACGGTGCCGACGAGCTGGTAGTGAAACTGAACGACAACCGTGAGTTCAAGGCACGTATCATCGGTTGCGACGAGCAGACCGACCTGGCACTGATCAAGATCGAAGGCAAAGACCTGCCGACTATTCCTATCGGTAACTCGGACGATCTGAAATTAGGTGAATGGGTGCTGGCTGTAGGTAACCCGTTTAATCTGACCTCTACCGTAACCGCAGGTATCGTCAGCGCCAAGGCTCGCTCTTTGGGTGCCAACTCTATCGAGAGCTTCATTCAGACCGATGCCGCCATCAACTCCGGAAACTCCGGTGGTGCATTGGTGAACGCCAAGGGTGAACTGGTAGGTATCAACGCCATGCTTTACTCACAGACCGGTTCTTATTCCGGTTATGGCTTTGCCATCCCGACAACCATCATGAACAAGGTGGTTCACGATCTGAAGGAATTCGGTATTGTACAGCGTGCCGTACTGGGTGTAACCGGAACCGATGTGCTGAACTACATCGACAGCGAGAAGGAAAAGGGCAACACCGTAGATCTGGGTACCGTTTCGGGTGTTTATGTAAACAGCATCGAACCGAACTCTACCGCTGCCGAACTGAACTTAGTCAAGGGAGATGTGATTACCGCCATCGACGGAAAGAACATCACCAAGATAGCCGAACTTCAGGAAGAACTGGCCAAACACCGTCCGGGCGACCAGATCAAGATCACTTATGTAAGAAACAAGAAGACTCACAACGAAACCGTAACCCTGCGTAACGCACAGGGTAATACAAAGGCTCTTGAGGAACTCGATATCGACCAGTTCGGTGCAGCTCTCAAACCGCTGAGCGAGGAAACCAAGGCCCAGTTGAACTTGCCTTACGGACTCGAAGTGGCAGCCCTGCGCAACGGAAAGATGAAGGATGCCGGTGTAACCAAAGGCCTCATCATTCTGATGATCAACGACAAGCCAATGCGCACACTGGAGGATTTCGAAGCTGTAGTGAAAGAAACCAACCAGTCTTCCGATCGCACCCTGTGGATCAGAGCCATCACTCAAAGCGGTATCAAGAAGAGTATGGTAATCGAGTTGAACGATCCGAAAGACGAAAAGAAGAAATAAAAACGCATTCGCGCCATAATCAAAAGAGTTGCACCCTTCTGGTGCAACTCTTTTTTGTTACCGCATAAAAAAATCGTCCCGACGAAACAAACAAAACATCGGGACCATCTGTAAAAACGATCCCGACCATTTTTACGAGGCATAGCCTCTAAAGAAAAACGCCATTATCCCTGTCACATTTTTTTCTTTGCGAACCATCCCCGCTTTCATGATGGAATTCTTGCAAGAAAAAACCGCGTCACAATGTTTACAAAAATAAAATAAGCAAATATATAGTTAATAAACAATAATATTAAATCTCACCTCATACATAATTCATTTTTTCTTTATAAATTAGCAACCTAAAATTGTTAAGAAGAAATGAGACAATTAAAGATTACCAAAAGTATCACCAATCGTGAGAGTGCCTCTTTGGATAAATACCTTCAGGAAATCGGCCGCGAGGAACTGATTACCGTAGAGGAAGAAGTCGAACTGGCACAACGCATCCGCAAAGGAGACCGCATCGCGCTTGAAAAATTGACACGAGCAAATCTTCGTTTCGTTGTATCTGTGGCAAAACAATACCAAAACCAAGGATTGAGTCTGCCCGACTTGATCAATGAAGGAAATCTGGGTCTGATTAAGGCAGCCGAAAAGTTCGACGAAACAAGAGGTTTCAAATTTATCAGTTATGCGGTATGGTGGATCAGACAGTCCATTCTGCAAGCTCTGGCCGAACAAAGCCGAATCGTACGCCTGCCTCTTAACCAAGTTGGATCACTGAACAAGATCAGCAAGGCGTTCAGCAAATTCGAACAGGAGAATGAAAGAAGACCAAGCCCGGAGGAATTGGCAGATGAACTGGACATTCCGGTAGACAAGATCTCGGACACCATGAAGGTTAGCGGAAGACATATTTCCGTAGACGCTCCTTTCGTTGAGGGTGAAGACAACAGCCTGCTGGACGTACTCGTCAATGACGACTCTCCTATGGCCGACCGCTCACTGGTGAACGAATCTCTGTCGCGCGAAATTGACCGTGCACTGTCTATGCTGAGCGAGCGTGAGAAGGAAATCATTCAGATGTTCTTCGGAATCAACCATCAGGAAATGACTCTGGAAGAAATCGGTGACAAATTCAATCTGACCCGCGAGCGTGTTCGACAGATCAAGGAAAAAGCAATCCGCCGACTCAGACAAAACTCTAAGAGCAAACTTTTAAAGTCTTACTTGGGTTAAAGCCAAAGGACTGATTTATATTTTATGTACCAAAAACGAAGAGGGGGTGCCGCAAATCATGCGGCGCCCCCTTTCTGTATTGCCCCGACCCCGACCGGACACACGGCACAGGCAAATAGAAAAAAAGACATATTTTGTTGGCTGATGAAAGATTATTCCTTATTTTTGTGACGATAAAACATTTAAATATGAAACGTTTCAATATCTTTTTCTTATTACTTTTCGCAACACTCGTCATTGGTGTCAACTCTTATGCCAAAGACAAGAACACGACAGGACCGGCTAAAGTGTATATGTTCGGATTCTCGGCATCTTTCAATGATTCCCTGGTTTATATTACCGACATACAGACCGTGGATTCCGTAATGATAGAACCTAAAACAGATTTTCTTGTAGGACGTACCGCCTATGGCAACCAGTTACAGTTCTTCCTGGCCGATCATAAAGAGCGTCCGAACACTACTTGTGTGGTTTTCTTTGATAAAAAACTGGAAAACCTCCGCAAGAGATACAACAAGGTTATGAAGCGCTACAAAAACAGCAATGAAACCATTTTGAAAACTATCACTCAGGAAGAGTTCCGCTTCGTGCCTGAAATCAATAAAGTAATATCCGAATAATTCATGAAAACAAAGCAATACAAAGTTGCCGGGCATCTTTTCCGCATCACGTTCCATGTAGCGGAAGAGATCGAGGACTTATTGCCTTCCTGCGCACCGTTTGCGTGCGAAGATACAGATCAGGCTCCCCTTTTTGAACTTTTCGTCACTTCAGATGAATGCACCGAAGCGCCGCACGAGGAAATCGGACAGTTTGACTGCGGCGGCTGCAACCATGGAGTTTATCTGATGGAAGACGGTGGCTATCAGTTTGTCATCAGCAACGTGAACGGCGTGAAGTGCTGTCTGGTGCGTGTCAATGCCGACTTCAGCCGGGCCAATGTTCATCTGCTGGCCGAAAAGAAAGAAGAACGGGCTTTTGGCACGAACAACGCGCTGATGATTGTCTATGCTTTCGCGACTTCTCCCCACAACACCCTGCTGATTCACTCTTCCGTCATCCGGAACAACGACCGGGGATATCTGTTCTTAGGAAAGAGCGGTACGGGAAAAAGCACGCACACACGGCTGTGGCTCAAGCACATTCCGGGATCGGATCTGATGAATGATGATAATCCGGTGGTCCGTGTAGTCGGAGGAAAGACCTTTGTCTATGGCTCGCCATGGAGCGGAAAAACTCCTTGCTACCGCAACATCGAAGCCGAAGCCGGCGCTTTTGTCCAGTTGGAACAGAAAAAGAAAAATGAAATACGCCGCGAGGATGTCCTGCATTCCTTTGCCCACATACTGTCGTCCGTATCCGTGATGAAATGGGACAAACGTGTGTACAACGATATCTGCAATACGATTTCTGCAATCCTGTCGCACACACCGGTATATCATTTGGGCTGCCTTCCTGATGAAGAGGCGGCGCGCCTCAGCCATCAAACCGTAACCTCGGCATGAAAAAGAGCATCAGGAAAAGAATATTCGGAGTGCTTTGGAAAGGATTCGCTCCCATACGGCGACTGACGGCCCCAGCCTCTACGGCTGTAAAAAGCAACGGCACAGCCCGTGTGGTAATCCCCAACGAAATCATTCTCGGACAGGTAAAGGAACTGGTACGCGAAGGGCACACCGTCACCATTATGGTGAAGGGTTACAGTATGCGCCCCTTCTTGGAACATTGCCGCGACAGCGTGGTGCTGGCTCCTTTTTCGGAACTGCACGTAGGTGATGTGGCTTTGGCCGAAATATTTCCGGGAAAATATGTGCTTCACCGCATCATTGAACTCGACGGCGACAAGGTGACTCTGATGGGCGACGGCAATCTGAAAGGCAAGGAATACTGCCGGCGCGGAGAAGTGACAGCCGTGGTGCGCACCTTTATCCGCAACGGAGTGGCCACCAATGCCGACAACGAAAAGTGGAAGCGCTATGCCCGCCTTTGGGGAAAACTGCTACCCGTAAGAAAGTACTTATTATGGATCTATAAATTAAATCTTGAACAGAAATCATGAAAATAAAGAAAGGATTTGACCTGAAGAATGTCTGCAACGAATATGTGGTCGTTGCCTACGGAAAGGAAAATATCGACTTCACAAAGATTATCAGCCTGAACGAATCGGCTGCTTACTTGTGGAACAAGATCAAAGATACAGAATTTGACGCGGAACAGCTGTGCCAGCTGTTGCTCGATGAATATGAAGTGGACGCGGAAACGGCTCTGAAAGATGCCCGTGACATCATGAAGTCATGGAGCGAAGCCGGACTGACCGAATAAAATCCGCTTCGGAACATAACAGAACAAACCGATAAGGCGCTTTCATTGCTTGCAGATACAAGTAAGAAAGCGCCTTATCGGTTTGTTATATATTTCCAGCTTCTGCGGCTTAACCCTGCTGGCCGGTGAGCGACATCATGCGGCTCAGATACTTGCCGATAATGTCAAATTCCAGATTAACGACACTACCCGGCTTGAAAGTGTGGAAGTTGGTGTGATCGAAAGTATAAGGAATGATGCACACCTGGAAAGTGTCCTGCGTAGGATTGCACACGGTGAGGCTCACTCCGTTCACGGTTACCGAACCCTTGTCTACGGTGAAATAACCGCGCTTGGCCATCTCCGGATCAAAGGCATAACGGAAGGTAAACACATGGCTGCCCTCAGCATCCTCCACAGAAACGCACTCGGCGGTCTGGTCTACATGGCCCTGTACGATATGTCCGTCCAAACGTCCGTTCATCATCATGGAGCGCTCTACATTGACTTCATCGCCCACCTGAAGCAGACCTAAATTACTGCGGTCGAGCGTTTCCTTCATGGCGGTCACGGTGTAAGTGCCGTTCTCGATGCGCACCACCGTGAGGCAAACTCCGTTGTGTGCCACGCTCTGATCGATTTTCAACTCATCCACAAAAGAGCATTTCAGGGTGAAATGCACATTTTCCAACTCTTTTTCAATGGCCACAACCTGGGCACATTCTTCTACTATTCCAGAAAACATAAGCTTGCAATTATGATTTTTACCCTTCAAAGGTACAATATTTTAATAGAATAAAAAGGGTGTTTCGTCGAAAAAAAAGGCCCCTTAGTATATTATAATTGTAAGAGCGGCAAAGCGCTCATAAATTTGCCTTCGTAAAAACCAAACAAGACGATTATGAGCAAGAAGAAGTATTTTTTAGCTCTGTTGTCCCTCTTCATGATGAACAACATCAGAGCAGGCAACGAAGAAACATGGAATCTGGAGCGTTGCATCCAATATGCCGTGGAAAACAACATCCAGATACAGAAATCCAATGTAAGCGAACAGCAGCAGGAAGTCAGCCTCAAAGAAGCGCAGGCAGCCCTCTTCCCCAGCCTTTCATTCGGCATGAACCA
>CAJMQV010000037.1 GCA_905215575.1 uncultured bacterium
GTGAAATACGATATATCACAGAGTCAGAGTTAGCTTTATGATTTTCATCAAAGAAGCCTTGATCTGAAGCATTCAAATAGCAGTCAAAAAAATCATACGCCTTGGCATAATCCTTTTTTCTGAAAAAGAACTTACCTCCATTCAACAGGTTTTCCTGGTATGGCTCCAGAATATGACACACCTTCCCCTTATATTTTCTCATTTTTCTTCCGGAAGGCAGACTGTCACTTATAGAATCATAGCAATTGACATACCGGAATATCGAGAAAATACTATTAAAGAATTTGGTTGTATCATAGGCCTGCTTCAGATATAGCTTTTCATTTTCTATATCATTGATTTTGCGGTTCAGCAAAGCGGCATAGTAGTAATAGTCCAGTTTCTTGTAAATGTCTTTCTCAGTCTTTACTGCTTCCATCAATTTCGTTTCGGTCTGTTCCAGATTCGAACCGTTCTTAATAGCCTCTTTCGCCTCTTTTATAATATTGCCTCCACTGACCGCAGAACAAGCTAAAAGCAACAAAGCCCCTAAAGCATATTGTTTTTTCATCCGTTTTTTTAAAGAAAGGGTGATGCGTCTTAATCCACATCACCCCTAAATGTTTATAAATTATTGTTCAGTCCGAAAGCAATGCAAAGACTTATTTCAGCAATGCATCCATTTCTTTCTGCTTAGCCTTGTCACCCATAATGTAATATACGGTGCTCAAACGGCTTGCCCAACGGCTTACGTTATCCGGCTCCAGTTCTTTCACCTTCAGGAAGAATGGAAGAGCCTTCTCGTAGTATGCCTTAACCTTCTTGATCTCTTCGTTGTTCTGAGCAGCAGTCAGCTTCTTGTTGTTTGAGATCTTTTCGTTAAGAGCATAACCTTCGTTACAGTAGCATACACCGGCATTGTAGAATGCGTCAGAGAAGGTAGGATCAATTTCTGTAGTCTTTACGAAATAAGTTACAGCATCAGCATACTTGTTCTGTCCGAAAAGTACTACACCCTTTGAGTAGTTACCGATCTTGCTGTTCGGATCCTTTGCCAAGAGTTCGTCAGCAAAAGCCAAAGCAGAAGTCTCGTCCTTCTTGTCCAGATAGTAAGCCAACAGATTCTGAGCAACAACCTCAGCCTTAACACCGCTCAAAGCAAACTCCTTAGAAGCCTTAACCCAGTTTGCAGTATCACCCTGCTCCAGATAAGTAGTCAGACGCAACTGACGAACAGTTTCCAACTCCTTGTCATATTTCAAGGCCTGGTTGATATACTTTTCAATGTTCTGATAGTTCTTATCGTTGTAGGCAGCCAGACAAGCGTAGTAAGCGATCTGATTCTCATCGAATACAGAATCCTTCAATACCTTCGGCTCGTTTTCCACCAACTTCACAGTCTGAGGATAGCTCAACCATTTGTCATAAGCGGTAAAAGCGTCACCATACTGCTTGTTGTTGAAGAAGAACTGTCCGCAGTACATATAGAAAGTACGGAACTTCATGGCATTACCCTTGTTCTTCTGATAGAACTCCTTGTTCTCATCCAACTCGTTGCACTTCTCATAAGCATCGATACATGCATAGAGATTCTTGGCAAATTTCATGGTGTCCAGCGGTTGCTGTGCAGCGGCCTTGTTCAGCTCAGCGGCAAATACACGCTGGTAAATATCTCCCTGAACATCCCACGCCAAAGCGATCTTCTTGGTCTTTCCGCTGGTCAGGGCCTCAGTCAAAACGGTCTGTGCCTCGTCCAACTTATTTTCCTCGATCAAACTCTGTGCCTTACGGATCAGTTTATCCTGGCCAAAGGCTGTTGAAGCAGCCAGAACCAAGGCAATAGAACATAAAATTTTCTTCATAACACAATGTTTTAATATAATTAATTAGTTGTCATTGTCGTTTTCTTCCAGGCCATCAAAGAGAGAAGGCTGTGCTTGTGTTCCCTTACCGGTCTCTTCGTTTGCAGTCGGATTTGTATCTGCAGGCGTAGCATCTGCCAGACCATCTTCAGATATCATCTCCTCTTCTTCCTCAGTCTGTACTTTACAAACGCTACTGATCTGATCATTACGTTTTTCCAGATTGATCAGGCGCACGCCCTGAGTAGCACGACCCATAATACGGACATCTGCCACTTTCAGGCGGATGGTAATACCGCTCTTATTGATAATCATCAAATCATTCTCGTCAGTAACTACCTTAATAGCCACCAGCTTGCCGGTCTTGTCGGTAATGTTCAGCGTCTTCACACCCTTGGCACCACGGTTGGTTACACGGTAGTCCTCAATATCGGAACGCTTACCGTAACCCTGTTCGCTGACCACCATAATGGTTTCGGTCTTCGGATCGTTTACGCAAACCATTCCTACAACCTCGTCGCATCCGTCCTCGTCCAGAGTCATACCCTTCACACCGGTAGCCGTACGGCCCATGCATCTTACGGCCGACTCGTTGAAACGGATGGCACGACCGTTCTTATTGGCGATAATGATCTCGTTCTCACCGTTTGTCAGACGCACACCGATGACACGGTCATCCTCACGGATGGTAATGGCGTTGACACCATTTACACGCGGACGGGAATATTCTGTCAGACAAGTCTTCTTGATGATACCATTCTTCGTGCAGAATACTACAAAGTGACGGGCGCAGAACTCCGGATCAGACAGGTTCTTGATTCGCAGACAAGCATTGATGGCATCATCCGGATCAATGTTCAGCATATTCTGGATGGCGCGTCCCTTAGAGTTCTTTGCACCCTCCGGAATGTCATATACCTTGAGCCAGAAGCAACGTCCCTTCTGAGTAAAGAACAGCATGGTGTTGTGCATCGTAGCCGGATAGATGTACTCTACAAAGTCGGCGTCACGGGTACTGCTACCCTTGCTGCCTACTCCACCACGAGCCTGTGCCTTGAACTCGGCCAACGGCGTACGTTTGATATAACCCATATGGCTGATGGTAATCACCATCTCGTCATCGGCATAGAAATCTTCCGGATTGAACTCCTCGCTTGAATAAACGATTTCAGAACGGCGCTCGTCGCCATACTGTTCCTTCACCTCAACAAGTTCGTCAACAATCACCTTCTTGCACAATTCGTCATCGCTCAGAATCTGCTTGTAGTAAGCGATCTTCTGCAACAAATCCTCATATTCCTGACGCAGTTTCTCCTGTGACAGGTTGGTGAGCTGAGCCAGACGCATCTCAATAATGGCCTTAGCCTGCAAATCATCCAAATTGAAGCGCTCCATCAAGCGAGCCATAGCTTCCTGCGGATCCTTGGCTGCACGGATAATGTGTACCACCTCGTCGATATTGTCGCAGGCGATGATCAGTCCGTCCAGAATGTGTGCACGCTCCTCGGCCTTCTTCAGATCATAACGGGTTCTGCGGATAACCACCTCACGACGGTGATCCACAAAATTAGAAATACAATCTTTCAGCGTAAGGAGTTTTGGACGTCCCTTCACCAAAGCGATACAGTTCACGCTGAAGCTGGTCTGCAACTGAGTCATCTTGAACAGCTTGTTCAGCACCACATTGGCATTGGCATCGCGCTTCACATCCAATACGATACGCATACCCTCACGGTCGGACTCATCGTTGGCATTGGTAATACCCTCGATCTTCTTCTCGTTCACCAGGTCAGCGATGGACTTGATCAGTTCGGCCTTGTTCACGCCGTATGGGATCTCGGTAATTACAATCTTATCGTGTGATTCGCCGGTCTCAATCTCGGCACGTGCTCTCATGACCACGCGTCCGCGACCGGTTTCGTAAGCGTCGCGCACTCCCTGCATACCGTAGATAAAACCTCCGGTAGGGAAATCGGGCGCCTTGATATATTGCATCAGTCCGTCAATATCTATGGCCGGATTCTGGATGTAAGCCACACAGGCGTCAATCACCTCAGAAAGGTTGTGTGTAGGAATATTGGTTGCCATACCCACGGCAATACCACTGGCACCGTTCACCAACAGATTCGGGATACGGGTAGGCATTACGGTAGGCTCCTTCAACGTATCGTCGAAGTTGTTCACCATATCTACGGTATCTTTTTCCAGATCCTGCATCATGGCTTCACCCATGAGCTGAAGACGTGCCTCGGTATAACGCATGGCCGCAGCGGTATCACCGTCCACAGAACCGAAGTTACCCTGACCGTCCACCAGTTTGTAACGCATGTTCCATTCCTGGGCCATACGTACCAAAGCTCCGTAAACCGAAGAGTCGCCATGCGGGTGATACTTACCCAACACTTCACCCACGATACGGGCACATTTCTTATATGGGCGGTCGTGCAGATTACCCAGTTCCTTCATTCCGAAAAGGATACGACGGTGTACGGGCTTAAATCCGTCACGCACATCAGGAAGCGCACGCGAAACGATAACCGACATCGAATAGTCGATGTACGAGCTGCGCATCTCATCCTCAATATTGACCTTAATTATTCTGTCTTGATCTTGCATCATACGTTTATATTAGGCTTTATTTTCTTTTTAAAATCGTGTAAAATTACAATTTTTCTTTGGAATCTGAAAAGAAAATTGAGTTTTTAAGCCCATAATTTGATTTTTGACATTTATTATCAATCAGTATACAAAATTACAACTTTCAGGCATGTATTTTGTAGGATTATCTAAAAGTCAAAAGGCTGACATGTGCTTCATACGGCACAAGGCCCGAAAATTAATATTTAAGATAACAAACATACAAAAGAACATGAACAATCAATTTTCACCCAAGATAACTGAGGTTCTTAACTACAGCAAGGAAGAGGCCCTCCGACTGCAATGTGGCGCCGTTGATCCGGAACACATTCTGCTGGGCATTCTGCGTTGTGGCGAGGGAAAAGCGGTGGAGATCCTAAAGGAACTGGTGCCCAACCTGCGTACAATCAAGGAACGGCTGGATGCCTTGTGCCTTCAGCACAGCCAGAAACTCCCCCTGCTGAATGACGAGGATATCCTGCTGAGCGAAAAATCTTCAAAAATACTGAAACTTTGTCTGCTGGAAGCACGACTGCTCAAATCGGACGTGGCAGACACGGAACACGTTCTGTTGGCCATATTAAAGGAAAAGGATAATAACGCCTACAGAATTCTCGACGATATGTCGGTTTCGTATGATGACATTTTGAATCGTCTGACACAGAAAACTGACATCAAGTCAGGGCTTGGCTTTACCGACGACGAAGAAGAGGATGATTTTGAACCAATCGGTGGCCCGGAGAAAAGCGCCTCACAGGCCGGCGGCAGCTCCGCAACGGCTTCTACTACCTATAAAGCCAACGGTTCTGGCAGCACTCCTGTGCTCGACAACTTCGGTACCGACCTGACCCGCGCGGCAGCCGAGGGATTGCTCGACCCGGTCATCGGTCGCGAAGACGAAACCATGCGTCTGGCACAGATCCTGAGCCGCCGCAAAAAGAACAACCCGATTCTGATTGGTGAACCGGGAGTCGGAAAGTCGGCCATCGTAGAAGGTCTGGCTCTGCGCATCGTGCAGAAGAAAGTAGCCCGTATCCTGTTCAACAAGCGCATCGTAGCCCTTGACATGACCGCCGTAGTGGCCGGAACAAAATACCGCGGACAATTTGAAGAGCGCATCCGCAACATTCTGAACGAATTGCAGAAGAACCCGAATGTCATTCTTTTCATCGACGAGATACATACCATCGTAGGTGCCGGTTCCGCTCCGGGAAGCATGGATGCCGCCAACATTCTGAAACCGGCTCTGGCGCGCGGCGAGATCCAATGCATCGGTGCCACCACCATTGATGATTTCAAGAAGAGCATCGAAAAGGACGGCGCTTTGGAGCGTCGCTTCCAGAAGGTGCTGGTAGAACCGACCAGCAACGAAGAGACTCTCCGTATTCTGGAGAACATCAAGGACCGCTACGAGGAGCACCACAACGTGTGCTACACCCAGGCCGCTCTCGAAGCCTGTGTGAAATATACCGAGCGCTATGTTTCCGACCGCTGCTTCCCGGACAAGGCTATAGATGCCCTTGACGAAGCCGGATCACGGGTGCATCTGTCACACATCCCGGTTTCCAAGGAGATTGAAGCCAAGGAAAAGGAAGTGGAGCGTCTGAAATCGCTGAAAAACGAAGCGGTAAAGAACCAGAACTTTGAATTGGCAGCCGATTATCGTGACCAAGAAAGCAGTACACAGCGCGAACTGGACATCATGCGTCAGGAATGGGAAAAGCAGCTCAACAGCGAACGCGTAACCGTGGACGAGGATGACATCGCACGCGTCGTAGCTCTGATGACCGGCATTCCGGTGGAGAAAATCGGCATCACCGAGGCCGGACGGTTGAAAAATATGGCATCGGAACTCAAGAGTACCGTCATCGGACAGGACGAAGCTATCGAAAAACTTGTGAAAGCCATCCAGCGCAGCCGTGTGGGACTGAAAGACCCGAACAAACCGATCAGCACCTTCATGTTCCTGGGACCGACGGGTGTGGGTAAGACCTATCTGACCAAGAAACTGGCCGAAAGCCTGTTCGGTTCGGAGGATGCCCTGATCCGTATCGACATGAGCGAATATATGGAGAAGCATACCGTGAGCCGTATGGTGGGAGCGCCTCCGGGATATGTGGGTTACGAAGAGGGCGGACAGCTCACCGAAAAGGTACGCCGCAAGCCCTACTCCATCCTGTTGCTCGATGAAATCGAGAAAGCGCACTCTGATGTGTTCAATATCCTGTTGCAGGTGATGGACGAAGGCCGCATGACAGACGGTAACGGTACAACGGTAGACTTCCGCAACACGGTGATTATCATGACATCCAACTGCGGAACACGCCAGTTGAAAGAGTTCGGCAAGGGTATCGGTTTCAGCACCATCAACGAACCGATCAACAAGGAGCAGAGCCGTTCGGTCATCTCCAAGGCCCTCAACAAACAGTTTGCTCCGGAATTCCTGAACCGTCTGGACGAAATCATCAACTTCGACCAGCTCGACAAGGAAAGCATCCGCAAGATTGTAGACATCGAACTCAAACCGCTTGTGAAGCGCATTCACGAGATGGGCTATAACTTTGAAATCAGTGAAGAAGGCAAGAAATTCCTGGCCGACAAGGGATATGACGTGCAGTACGGTGCCCGTCCGCTGAAGCGCGCCTTGCAGCACTACATCGAGGACGCAATATGCGAACTGATCATCAACGAAGAAGCCACTCCGGGTGACACCATTTCTGCCGATCTGGGCGAAACGAAAGATTGCCTGAAGCTGACCGCGAAAAAGGGATAAAACTTTAAACAATAGTTAAAATGCCAGCCAGAATATACTGACTGGCATTTTTTTTGTACATATCCCGGCAGAAAAACAAACAACAAAAAACTTATACAACTATGCAGAAAGGTAATATTGGGGTTACAACCGAAAACATTTTCCCCATCATCAAGAAATTCTTATATAGTGATCACGAAATCTTCTTGCGCGAAATCGTTTCCAACGCCGTAGACGCAACCCAGAAACTGAAGACTTATGCCAACAAGGGTGATTTCAGCGGCGAGATGGGCGAGCTGAAGGTAACCGTTTCTCTCGACACAGAGAAAGGCACCATCACCGTGAGCGACCGTGGTATCGGTATGACCGCCGAGGAGATTGAAAAATACATCAACCAGATTGCCTTCTCAGGAGCCAACGACTTCCTGGACAAATATAAAGAGGATGCCAACGCCATCATCGGACACTTCGGTTTGGGATTCTACTCTTCATTCATGGTGAGCAAGCAGGTGGAAATCGTCACCAAGAGCTATAAGGAAGGCGCACAGGCTGTAAAATGGACCTGTGACGGAAGCCCTTCTTACGAACTGACAGAGGTAGAGAAAGCCGACCGCGGTACCGACATCATCATGCACATTGACGACGACTGCAAGGAATTCCTCGACAAGAACAAGATTCAGGAGCTGCTGAACAAGTATTGCCGCTTCTTGCCTATCCCAGTGGCTTTCGGCAAGAAAACCGAGTGGAAGGACGGTAAGCAGGTAGAAACAGAAGAAGACCTGATTATCAACGATGTGGAGCCACTGTGGACCCGCAAGCCAAGCGACCTGAAGGATGAGGATTACAAGAGCTTCTACCGCACCCTGTATCCGATGAGCGACGAGCCTCTGTTCTGGATTCACCTGAATGTGGACTATCCGTTCAACCTGACCGGTATCCTTTACTTCCCGAAAATCAAGAGCAACATGGAGTTGCAGCGCAACAAGATCCAGCTCTATTGCAACCAGGTTTATGTAACGGATTCCGTAGAAGGTATCGTGCCCGACTTCCTGACTCTGTTGCACGGTGTCATCGATTCTCCGGACATTCCGTTGAACGTAAGCCGTAGCTACCTGCAGAGCGACAGCAACGTAAAGAAGATCTCTACCTATATCACCAAGAAGGTGAGCGACCGCTTGCAGAGCATCTTCAAGAACGACCGTAAGGACTTCGAGCAGAAGTGGGACGACATCAAGATTTTCATCAACTACGGTATGCTCACTCAGGACGATTTCTATGACAAGGCCAAGAACTTCGCCCTGTTCAAGGACTGTGACGGCAAATATTTCACATTCGAAGAGTATCAGACTCTGATCAAGGACAACCAGACCGATAAGGAAGGTAACCTGATTTATCTGTATGCCAACGACCAGGATGCCCAGTACACTTATATCGAAGGCGCCAAGAACAAAGGCTACAGCGTATTGCTGCTCGACGGACAGCTGGACACTCCGGTAATCTCCATGCTGGAGCGCAAGTTCGAGAAGAGCCGCTTTACCCGTGTGGATGCCGACGCCATCGACCGTTTGATCGTGAAGGACAGTGACAACAAGTCAGCCGTAGACGCCGAGACAAGTGCCAAATTGTCATCTATGTTCAAGAGCCAGATGCCGGAAATGAAACAGACTGAGTTCCAGATCGAGGCACAGAGCATGGGCGAACAGTCTACTCCGGTGCTGATCGTACAGAGCGAGTACATGCGCCGTATGAAAGAGATGGCACAGATCCAGCCGGGCATGTCTTTCTATGGTGAGATGCCGGATATGTTCACTCTGGTATTGAATACCGACCACCAGCTCATCAAGAATGTGATGGAAGACAGCAAGGAAAAGACTGCCGAGAGCCTGAAGCCCATCGAGGCCGAAATCAAGGGACTCAGCGCACGTCAGGCTGTTCTGCGCCAGCAGCAGGAGAACAAGAAGCCGGAAGAGATCACTCAGGAAGAGAAAGATCAGTTGAACCAGTGTGGCAACGATATTCTGGCCCAGGAAAAGAAACGCGACGAAGTGATGGCCGAATATGCAGCCGGAAACCCAATCGTACATCAGTTGATCGACCTGGCCTTGCTGCAAAACGGCATGCTGAAGGGCGAGGCTCTGAACAAGTTCGTGAAGAGAAGCATCGACCTGATCAAATAATTCTGCGAGAAGATCACAGAATACCCTATAATGCAAAGCGCTCCGGGAACTTTTCCGTTCCCGGAGCGCTTTGTTTGTTTCAGACTCATTTCACTGACAAGTTGTACACTCTAAAAACCAAACGGCTTACACTGCCTTTTCAGAAAATAATTCAACGAAACGGATTATGGGATGAAAAACATGCGTTTTTCGGATGTTTATCTTCATTTTTCGCCTATTTGTACGGATAAAAAGAGAGTATCTCAAATCATCTAACGGAAAACTATCAAAAAATCGCCGGGAGCAAAAAAGCAAATCGTCCCGACGAATGCTTCCGGCCATCGACAGAAAACAAACGATGCGCGACATACCGCACATTTTTCTTTCTGAATGCCTCAATTTTTATTAGAGATATACTTTTCCAAAAGCAGTTTGTCTTTTATTATCCAGAGGGTTACTGAAAACAAAAAGCCTTGAGATTTCCATTTTTCCGAAATTTCTGGTTCATATACCGGAAAATGCAAATCTCAAGGCGTCTATTTGTCATTCTGACAAAATGTCAATTACGATTCAAACTCACTCAGCTCCAGCCAGCGCATGCTCTTCTCGTCGAGCTCATCATTCAGCTCCGGCAGACGCTTGGACATGGCTGTAATCTCTTCTACAGAAATCGTGCCTCCGCAAAGAGCCGCCTCAATCTGCTTTTTCTCTTCTTCAAGAGCGGCTATATCTTTCTCTAACTGGGCAAATTCCTGCTTTTCCTTATAGGTCAGACGCTTTTTCTCCGTGTTCTGGTTGCGGGGTGCGGCCGTTTTCGGAGCTTCTTTCGCTTCCTTTTCGCGCTGCAACCTTTCTTCTTCACGCTTCAACTGGTCCTGTTCGTCCTTCCACTCCCGATACTGCGAATAGTTTCCGGGGAAGTCTTTCACATCTCCCTGACCGTTGAACACCAGCAGATGGTCTACCACCTTATCCATAAAGTAACGGTCGTGACTCACCACAATAACGCACCCCTTGAAGTTTTGCAGATATTCTTCCAGAATCTGCAAGGTCACGATGTCCAGATCGTTCGTCGGCTCGTCCAGAATCAGAAAGTTCGGATTACGCATCAGCACGGTGCAAAGATGCAGACGGCGCTTCTCGCCACCACTCAGCTTGTATACATAGCTTTGCTGCTGCTTGGGCGAGAACATGAAGTGTTGCAGAAACTGCATGGCAGAAAGATGACGGCCGCCACCCAGATCCACATACTCGGCCACGTTGCGCACCACATCAATCACCTTCATCTGGTCGTCGAACTGCAAGCCCTCCTGCGAATAATAACCGAACTGCACGGTTTCGCCCACCACAATACGTCCGCTGTCGGGCTTCACTTCGCCCAAAAGCATTTTAATAAAGGTGGACTTTCCGGTTCCGTTGTTTCCCACAATACCCATTTTCTCGTAACGGGAGAAGGTGTAGAAGAAATCCTTCAGAATCACCTTGTCGGGACCGAAACTCTTTGAGATATACTCCGCCTCGAAAATCTTGCTTCCTATATAAGAGGACTTCACCTCGAGCGACACACTCTTTTCGTTCATGCGACGCTTGGCCACTTTCTCCAGCTCGTAAAACGCTTCCTGACGATAGCGGGCCTTATGTCCGCGGGCGCAAGGCATACGGCGCATCCAGTCCAACTCCGTGCGATAAAGGTTGTTGGCACGGGCTATCTCGGCATTCATGGCGTCGATACGCTCCTGACGCTTCTCCAGATAATAGCTGTATGAACCCTTATAAGTGTAGATCTGCTCATTGTCGAGCTCAAAGATTTCCGTACAGACGCGATCCAGGAAATAACGGTCGTGCGTCACCATCAGCAAAGTGAGCGAGCTACGGCTCAGATATTTCTCCAGCCATTCGATCATATCTAGGTCCAGATGGTTGGTAGGCTCGTCGAGAATCAGCAGATCGGGCTCGGTGATCAGAATATTGGCCAAAGCCACACGCTTGAGCTGACCGCCGGAAAGATAACGGATTTTCTGGTCGAAATCAAAGATTTTCAGTTTTGAAAGAATCTGTTTGGCCCGACTCTCATAATCCCACGCCTTCTCCTGATCCATACGGTCGAGCAGTTCTTCCAGTCCGGGATTGCCCGGTGTCTGCATACACTGCTCATATTCCTTAATCAGACTGGTCACGGAGTTACCGTGCCAGAAACAGGCCTCCATAATGGTCAGATCCGGCGGATAAACCGGCGATTGTTGCAGATAACCCACCCGCAGATCGCGTTTGAACACGATACTACCCTCGTCGTACGAATCCTGTCCACACAGAATATTCAGCAAAGTGGTCTTTCCCGTTCCATTTTTAGCGATGAGCCCCACACGCTGTCCCTCGGCAATACCCAAAGAGAGATTCTCGAAAAGCACGCGGTCGCCCACCCTGCGGGTAAGCCCTTCGACTTGCAAATATGAATTTACTAATGCCATATACTTATTAAATTTCATGCGAAAATACACATTTTTTGCCACCCCGACACCAAGAATTGTTTTTTTGTTCGGAAAATGAAAAAAAGAGAGGAAAAAACAAGATTATCAAAAAAAAAGAAGTATATTTGCACAACCAATTGATGCGGGTAATTTCTTATCGCATCAAATCCATCCGATTTATTTTTCATATTCTCAATTATTCGCCTATTCTATGCACTGTCTGAATCTGGAGTGCGGAAAGGCCTCAATTTAAAATTTCAATTTTATTATATATGCACACGAAAAGTGAACTAGAAGAAATGCCACTGGAGCAGTTGCAGGACATTGCGCGTGATTTGGGCATCTCTATCAAGTCGGGCGATGAAAAAATCGACTTGATCTACCAAATCATCGACACACAGTCTGAACTGTCTGCAGCCACACAGGTAAAGGCAGCTGAAACAAAAGCGGCGACAAAGCGCAAAAGAATTTCCAAAAAGGAAAGTGACCACGTCTATTCAGCCTCACAGGGCAGTGGCGAAAACTTTGATCTGAAAAAGAAGACCACCAAAGCCAAAGCTACAGAGCCCGTAGCGGAAGAAACAACCGTGCCGGCTGAACCTAAAGAAAAAGAAGAGCCACAGACGGAAACTCCAGAAACAAAAGCTGAGACCGCAGCCGCACCTAAGAAAAGAGGAAGAAAAACAAAAGCTGAAAAAGCAGCGGAAGAAGAAAAAGCAGCCCAAGAGGCTACCGAAGCAGCCGTAGAAACTGCGGCGCCCAAAGAAAGCACAAAGAAAACACGCACAAGCAAAAAAGAAACAAAGAAAGAAAATCAGCTGTCTTTGAATTTTGAAGATTTTGACTTCTCAAACAATTCCAATGAAGATTCTATACCCGAGTTCCTTTTGGAAGCTCAGGCTGCCGAACAGAGCGCCGCTGAAGAAAGCGCACCGGAAGCAAACGAAACAACTGGAAATGACGAAGAGAAGATTGAAGCAACCGAACAGACCGTAAATCCAGAAAACGAAAATCCACAGTCTTCTATCTCGGAAGAAGAGTTTTTCTCAGACAAGGAACCTGATTTTATTATCGTTCAGGATCTTCCATTCGAACAGGAAGTAGCCATCCCGGAAACAGCACCGGCCCAGACTCTCAATGTTCCGGAAACTTTGGAACTGCAGCAGAATAACATCCCTCAAGACGTTATTCCGGAAGATACTTCATGGACCATGCCGACATTGCCGGAAAGCACTCCGGAGCTGAACATCAAGAAAGAACCGGCTCCAGAGCAGCAGCCAGCCTACGACTTCGGAGATATTCTCACCGGACAGGGCGTATTGGAAATCATGCCAGACGGCTATGGCTTCCTGAGATCTAGCGACTATAACTATCTGTCATCACCGGATGATATTTATGTAAGCAATTCACAGATCAAACTCTTTGGTCTGAAGACCGGTGATGTTGTGGAAGGACCGGTACGTCCTCCGAAAGAAGGAGAAAAATATTTCCCGCTCATCCGTGTAACACAGATCAACGGCAGAGAACCGAGCGAAGTGCGCGACCGTGTACCGTTCGAACACCTTACCCCACTGTTCCCGGACGAGAAATTCAAATTGTGCAAAGGATACAATGATTCTTTGTCTGCCCGTATCGTGGATCTGTTCGCCCCGATCGGAAAAGGACAGCGTGCCCTGCTCGTGGCACAGCCTAAGACCGGTAAGACCATGCTGATGAAGGACATTGCCAACGCCATCGCAGCCAACCATCCTGAGGCTTACCTCATCATGCTGCTCATCGACGAACGTCCGGAAGAAGTAACGGATATGGCACGCACCGTGAATGCGGAAGTCATTGCCTCTACTTTCGACGAGCCGGCAGAACGCCACGTGAAAATCGCGGGCATCGTACTGGAAAAAGCAAAGCGCATGGTAGAATGCGGACACGATGTGGTGATTTTCCTGGATTCTATCACCCGACTGGCACGTGCCTACAACACCGTATCACCGGCCAGTGGTAAAGTATTGTCCGGAGGTGTGGATGCCAATGCCTTGCACAAGCCGAAGCGTTTCTTCGGTGCTGCCCGTAACATTGAAAACGGCGGCTCACTGACCATCATCGCCACCGCACTGATCGACACCGGAAGCAAGATGGACGAGGTTATCTTCGAAGAATTCAAGGGAACCGGTAACATGGAGTTGCAGTTGGACCGTACGTTGAGCAACAAGCGTATCTTCCCGGCTGTAAACATCATGGCCTCAAGCACACGCCGCGACGACCTGCTGCACGACAAGACAACGCTGGACCGCATGTGGGTACTGCGCCGTTTCCTGTCCGACATGAACTCGGTAGAAGCTATGACCAAGATCAAGGAACCGTTGGAGCGTTCGAAAGACAACGAGGAGTTCCTGATGAGCATGAACTCATAAATGCACTTCTGATCGCATAAGACTATAACATGGGGTGTGTCAAAAACAAAATGACGACTCCCCAAAGTTGCAGATTGTAACTATAATATTTAAAAGAGGGTGTGTCAAAATGTATGTTAATATGCATTTTGATGCACTTTCTTTATTTAATGAAAAAGGGCCCGTACTTTCACAAGCTCGGGCCTTTGTTGTTACCTAAAGTTTTCGTAACTT
>CAJMQV010000038.1 GCA_905215575.1 uncultured bacterium
CAGCTTGTGGCCGGATTCGTCGCCACAGTGCCCGAAGATGGCATAATCGAGGACATGCACTTTGGCGCCACGTTGCCGCAGGTTCCGTGCCAGACGCAGAATGATGTCATAGGCATATTCGTCTTCGTGCAGCTCATGCTTGCCTATGTTTCCGATGGCACCCGGGTCGGGACCTCCGTGCCCGCTCACCAGATAAAAACAGGCTCCTTCCAGTTCGTCGGATATGCGGCTGATTTTTTCATACCGTTTTCCGAACAGCGGTTCTCGGTTGCTTGTTTTCTCTGTCTTTCGCTTTTTGCGGCTGCTTCGTTCGCCATCTTCCTCCCGGTCGGAGTTTCCCGAATGAGGCAGCAGATAGGAGCGTCCTAAAATCAGACCTCCGTCGGCCGTGAACTTGCCTTTGTTGATTTTCTTGAATTCCTTGATATTGGCCGGCGTGTTGAGCCGGTATCTCTGTAAGAACGTGGTAATACCGTCCCCGTCTTTGGGTTTTGCGGTTTTTTGTGCTTGTATCGTCAAGGGACACAGCAAAAGCATCATGACGACTGTGTAGTTGAATATAGATCTTTTCATGTGGCAAAAATAAGTAAAAAATATTTTTTCCGAAAATATTCAACTACCCAAAACTGGGTATTTTGTCCGATTCGGAAATATTCCGATTCCATTTTATAATACCCGAAAACAATAAAAAGTTTTAATAAAACCATCAAGAGAAGGGGAATTGGCAAAAAAAGTTGTACCTTTAAATTTGCAATCGCGAGGCAGGACAAGGGTCCTCCTCCCCAAAATGAAATTAACAGATTAAAAACCAACATGAAAGGATCTTTAAAACTGATGACGGTCTGCTCCTTGACGCTGGCTGTCGCATCGTGTAAATCATTGCCGGCAGATATGCTGGAAGGTGAATGGAATGCAGTGAACATTTCGGGTCAGAACATCACTCCATCGGACCAGACTCCGTATTTGGGTTTTGACATGACTGAAGGCCGTCTGTACGGATTCAATGGCTGCAACCGTTTGATGGGAAGCATCGACACCAAGGCTTTCCTGAAAGGTAAGGTAGATTTTTCAAAGATGGGCTCAACCATGATGGCTTGTCCCGACAATAAATATGAGCAGCTCTTTACTCAGGCTGCTGCCGCTGCCCGTAAGATTGAATTGCAGGACGACGGTACGTTGATTTTGAAAAACGACAATAAGGAAACCGTGATGCAGCTGGCCAAGCGCAAGTTCACTCCGGAAACTCTGGACGGTGAGTGGAATGTGATTCAAATCCGCGGCGAGGGAATTTCACCTGCTGAGAATACTCCGTTTATCGGATTCAAGGTGGCTGAGAAGCAGTTGTATGGCTTTACTGGATGCAACCGTATGACCGGAACTATCGATTTCGAGAAATTTGTAGCCGGAGAGCCTGATTTCAGTAATATGGGAACAACTCGTATGGCTTGCGCCGACGACAAATATGAAACCAAGTTCCTTCAGGCGCTTAATGCGGCCAAGAAGGTTAAGATGGGATATAACACCTTCAGCTTGCTGGATGAGAAGGGAAGCACACTGGTGATGTTCCAGAAAAGATAAGTAAATAAAAGAATTGATGGTAGTAGAGGCGATGGGTTTTAGAAAACTGTTTTTCTAAAGTCCATCGTTTTCTTTATTTTGAATCATAACATTAAGGATACAACCCATGAATAGCCCGATACCTACACTGACCATAACCGATCTGACTACCGGATATCGTTCCAAGAACAGGACTTATGCCGTGGGGGAGCGCCTTACGGCTTCTCTTTATTCCGGCGAACTGACCTGTCTGATCGGTACAAACGGGGGCGGTAAATCTACTCTGTTGCGCACGCTTACCGCTTTTCTTCCTCCGCTGTCGGGGCAGGTTGTTATGAATGGAAAGCTGCTTGCAGGCTATACGCGTGATGAGCTTTCGCGTCTGGTGGGAGTGGTGCTTACCGATAAGATGGATGTGCGCGACCTGCGGGTGTACGATCTGGTGGCGATGGGGCGCATGCCTTATACCGGATTCTGGGGCCGTCTTTCCCGAGAGGATCATCAGTTGGTGGAGGAAGCTATCGAACAGGTGGGAATCCGTTCACTGGAACATCGTCCGGTGCATTCTCTGAGCGACGGCGAGATGCAGAAAACACTGATTGCCAAAACGCTGGCTCAAGGTACACCTTTTATCTTTTTGGACGAGCCGACAGCTTTTCTGGATTACCCCAGCAAGGTGGAACTCTTCTTGCTTTTGCGCCGTTTGGCGCGCGAAAGACAGAAAACCATATTCCTTTCTACACACGATCTGGACCTGGTGTTGCAGATGGCCGACCGCCTGTGGCTGCTCTCCCGGGAGCAGGGATTGCAGACGGGCATTCCCGAAGATCTGGTGGCGCAAGGCGTTTTGGATGGATTCTTTCCGCATCCGCATCTCCGCTTCTCGCCGGAACAGATGGCTTATCAGGTGCAGATGCCGATGGTCGGCTCGCAACCGTTGCATATAGGTGTGGAGGGTGCTGATGGAGAGGCTCGTCAGCTGTTGTGCCGTGCTTTGCGCCGTTCGGGCATGATGACAACAGTATTCTTGTCCGAGGCTTTGGCCTTGGTGCATGTTTCCGAGAACTCTCCCCGGTATGTTTTGACACAAAAAGCGGATACACTCCTGAAGACCGATCTGATTGAAGAGTTGCTTCAGGGCATATCCGCTTGTATATCCGATGTAAGATAGAAGTCGGTTATCTTGTGATTCTTCTTTTTCTGCGTTTCCGGTTACGCTTGTTGTGATTATATCGTTTGATTCTTTTGGAAACCGCATAGACTACAAAGGCGCCTACGGTGGCCAGAATGACAATCACCACACCGCCGCCGAGGTTATCTCCCTTTACGTGCGACCACATTTCCAGAACGGCTTCCGTGTGCTCGCCTGAGTCGTGGATCATGGCACAGCGTGCCACGACACTGCTGTCGGGATACTGAATAGGGTTGATGTGTACCCGGCGCGCTTCCGGTCCGAAGAAGTAAGCCAGATTATATGTTTCCTTGATTTCCGGATCAGTCTGTGCTTCCAGCACTTCCGGAGTGGCCACAGCGCTGACATATCCTGTAGCCTCCATATTGGCGATCGCTACTTCCGGACGGCACAGGTAATTGATGAAATAACGTGCGGCTTCGGGATTCTTGGCATATTTCGGAATTACCCATCCGTCGTACCATACGTTGCTTCCTTCGCGCGGCACCTCATAACCTAAGTCTACACCCACAGCCTGAGCTTCGTCAATGGCCCATACGGCATCTCCGCTCCAGGTCATGTTCAGATAAGCTTTTCCTTTGGTCATCATCTCCTTGCCGAAATCCGCTTCCCAGCCGGCAATGTTCGGTTTCATGCTTTTCAAGTTGTCTTCCACCTGCTGGATGGCCTCGGGCGAATAATTGTTCATCAGATCCTTGACCTGCATTTGGCCTTGGAGCAGTTGTTTGCGGTTGGCATAAATCAGGGCGGTGCCGTAGGCGTCGCGATAACTGTCCTTCATCAGCAGCTTGCCTTTGAATTTGCTGTTCCATAATGATTCCCAGGTTGAGGCTTCTTCATGAGTCACATATTTCTTGTTGTAGAGGATTCCTGCGGTGCCCCACATATATCCCACGGCATATCGGCTGGCTTGCTTGTTGCCCGAACTCAGTTCGTCCAATTGCTTTCTGATGTATGGCGACTGGTTGTTCAGATAGTTTTCTCCCGCAAAGTTGGTGTCAATGGGTTGCAGTAGATCTTTCTTCAGCATGCGTTCGATGATATATTCCGAAGGGCATACCACATCAAAGTCCTCATGTCCACGCTCGATTTTGGTCAGCATGATTTCATTGATGTCGAAAGTCTGGTAGATGATCCGTATTTTTTTACCGGTTTGTTCCTCATACCATTTCGGAAAGTCTTCCAAAACCTGTTCGTCAATATAGTCGGCCCAATTATACACCTTGAGAATCTCTTCCCGGGATTCCTTGTTGTAGCAAGAGGATAATATCGGCAGACAAACGGCCAACAATAATGTTTTTAAGTAGGATAAGTATCTTTTCATTGATTCTTTTTCTTGTCAGAGCGACGGTTAATGAAAATGAGTAATACCAGAACCAGAACGAATATCAGGCTGGAGAGCGGACGCAGTTCGGGGGTAAGTCCGCCTTTTCGTGCGTCAGCGTAAATGTAGGTCGACAGAGTTTCCAGTCCTTCATTGCCAATGGTGAATATGGTCACCGCAAAGTCGTCGATGGAAATCGTAATGGCCAGCATGAATCCGGAGATCATTCCCGGCAGAATTTCCGGGATGATTCCCTTGCGGAGTGCCTGCATCGGAGTCGCTCCCAAGTCGAGCGCCGCTTCATACAGATTCGGGTTCATTTGCTTGAGACGGGGCATCACGCTCAGAATCACGTAGGGCGTGCAGAAGGTGATATGCGCCAGAACTACTGTAGTATAGCCTTGAGGAATACCCAAAGACACGAACAGCAGAAACAGAGATATACCCATAATGATGTCGCCGTTGAGAATAGGTATCTGGTTGATGAACTCAACAAATCGGCGGGAACGGGCACGCAGGTTGAAAATACCGATGGCGGTGATGGTTCCTAATAGCGTGGAAACCACACCGGTAATCAGTGCAATGGACAAGGTGTTCCACAACGCGTTGATCAGCGAGTGGTGCGCACCGTCAACAAAAAGCTTGCGGTAGAGTCCGAACGAGAAGCCGGTCCAGTTGCCCAATACCTTCGATTCGGTGAATGAGTACACCACGATAATGATAATCGGTGAGTACAGCAGCAGGAGCAGCAGCCAGAGATAACCCTGGCAGAGAATCTTCTTTACCATAAGCCACCTCCTTCTCCGTTTTCTTTCTTTTCATCCGTGAGCAAGGTTGTTGCTCCGATAAGGAACAGCATGATCAGCGACAGAGCTGCGCCGTAATTCCACATACTGTTGTTGATATTCTCCTGAATGGTTGTACCGAACAGCTTGATATTGTTCATCGTCAGTAACTCGGCGATGGCAAAAGTGGAGATCGTAGGCATAAACACCATGACTATTCCGCTGGCTATTCCCGGCAGGGAAAGCGGGAATATGGTTTTCCAGAACACTTGGAAAGAGTTGGCTCCTAAATCCTGCGCCGCTTCGATATAGCTTTGATCCATTTTCTGTAAGGTGTTGTAGATGGGATAGATCATAAACGGCAGGAAGTTATAGGTCATACCAAAGATCAGCGCGCCTTCACCCAACGGCAGATTAAAGAAGTCGAACAGGGCCACGGTGGCCAGTGTCCGGATCAGGATGTTCATCCACATGGGCAGAATGAACAGCATCACGATAGTCTGTGCATATCCCGATTTGAGACGGCTCAGGATAAATGCTGCCGGATATCCCAACAGAATGCAGAGAATCGTATTGATGATGGCTATTCCGATAGAATAAATGAAGGTATTGATGGCTTCGGGGTGTGCCATGAATTTTCTGAAGTTTACCAAAGACATGTGGCCGCTTTCATCGGTAAAGGCAAAATACACGATCAGAAACAGAGGCAACACCACAAAGAAAAAGGCAAAGATCAGATAAGGGAGTGTCCAGCTTTTGCGGGAACACAGAAACCGATATAAGTTCGTCATGCTCACGATGGGTCTGTTTTTTTAGGATTTCGGAATAATGGTAATGGATTCGCGTGGAATAGTGATACCTACATGGTCGCTGTTGTCCCAAACATCGTGAGTATCCACATAGATATCTTCCTGCCAGTCAGAGGCTACAGTCAGATGGTAGTGATCGCCTTTATAGAGGATAAAGCGTACGTCGCCTGTGAGTGTTCCGTCGTTTTCGTCGTCTTGTAGGATAATTCCGTCGAAAGGCACCTGTACGGTTACCGGGCTTCCGGCAGGGATCTCATGCTGAGGGCGGCAGTTGAACGTACATCCTAAAAACTCCACGTGTGTGGCATCAATCAGTGTACCCTCGAAGGTGTTGCAGGTACGCTCCTTCTTCATGATGTGAATATCGTCCGGTTTGACCAACAGGCCGACCTGGCTACCCGGATCAAACTTATGGTAATCGTGTACAATGAATTCATATCCGTTGGCCAGTACGACCATCTCATAATGAACTCCTTTAAAGATGCAGGAGATGACTTCTCCGGTAATTTGTGCCGAGTCCGATACCGGGAAAATATAAATGTCTTCGGGGCGGAGCACCACGTCAACCGGAGCATTGCAGCCGAATCCCTTGTCTACACAAGGCACCTGTATGCCTGCAAAACTCACGACCTGATCTTGAATCATGGTTCCGTTCAGGATGTTACTTTCGCCGATAAAGTCAGCAACGAATGAGTTGACCGGTTCGTTGTAGATATCTGTAGGCGATCCGATCTGCTGGATCTTGCCTTCACTCATCACCACGATGGTGTCGCTCAGGGTCAAGGCTTCCTCTTGATCGTGAGTAACATATACGAAGGTGATGCCCAGACGTTTGTGCATTTCCTTCAGTTCCATCTGCATGTCCTTACGCATTTTCAGGTCGAGTGCGGCAAGCGGTTCGTCCAAAAGCAATACTTCCGGCTCGTTGACAATGGCGCGGGCTATGGCTACACGTTGCTGCTGACCGCCCGAAAGCGAGTTTACGTCGCGATATTCATAATCACTCATGGAAACCATCTTCAAGGCCGCTTTTACCTTCTTTTGAATCAGCTCCTTATTCATGCCTTTCAATTTCAGGCCGAATGCGATATTGTCATACACGTTCAGATGTGGAAACAAGGCATATTTCTGGAATACAGTATTTACCGGGCGTTTGTGCGGTGGTGTCTGAGTGATTTCTTTTCCGGAAATATAAATATTTCCTTCCGAGGTGGTTTGAAACCCTGCAAGCAGACGCAGAAGAGTTGTTTTGCCACAGCCTGACGGACCGAGGATTGTAACGAACTCTCCTTTCTTGATATTCAGGTTGATGTGTTCCAAAGCCACTTTCTCTCCGAAGAATTTGGATACATCATTTATCTTGATGATATATTGATCTGTCATATATTGATATCTGTTTTTATTTCTGTTTGCAAAGGTACATTATTTTCGTCAGTAAAACATGTTTTGCTTTCAACTAATATAAGGTGAAGGGCATAAAAAAAGGAGACGAACTTCTCAGTACATCTCCCATAGCTAAATGTTTCGTGTCATTGTGGCCTTCTCAATAATAAAAGTTCAGGGCCAAGAACAGATATTCTTTTCCATCCTTGCAGCCGGACTCAAATTGAATTTTGTTTTCACGTGCCAGCCATCCGATAGCTGCGTTCAAATCTCTGTCTGACAAGCCAGATTCTTTTTTCAGATCGCAGTACTCCCACCGTTTGTTATTGTTCAGCAGGTTCCATATGATACCTGCATGAGCACCGATTGTGTTTTGGTTCATAATGATAGATTTTAAAAATGAAACAATATGTACAATGCAAATATAACCAAAACTGGCAACCTTCAATGACTTTTTTATACTTATTTTCTAAAAAATATACTGAAATATCGCTTTTATATGCTTTATGACATAAAAGAAAAACTATTCAGGCGGTCTTTTATTACAAAATATTTCCAGAGAGGGGCCACCATGAGGGATTGTTTCAACTGATCGTTTTGCAACAGATTCCATACTTCCTGTTCGCTAAGCAGGTGTACGGACAAATCTTCTGCTGCATCAAGATGCTGCTCACTGATTCTTTCCACGTCCAAGGCCAGAAAACAATGTGTCAGATTATTGGTGGTGCTGGTATTTCCGGAAATATTCATCAGTGGCAGCCATTTGCCATGCCCGTAACCGGTTTCTTCGAGCAGTTCCCTTTGAGCGGCCTGAAGCGGTGTTTCGTTGGGTTCGCATACTCCGGCGCAGATTTCATAGCGGGTTTCTTCAATGCCGTGCCGGTATTGCCGTATCATGACAAACTCACCGGTGCGTGTGATAGCTATGGTGTTTACCCAATCCGGATACTCCAGTACATAATAATCCTTGATTTCCTGTCCGCCGGGCAATCGCACATGATCGCGGCGTGCTGTAAACCAAGGTTCCCGATACAGGTATTCCCGGTGCAGCACCTCCCATTTCCTGTCTTCGTTCTTTTCCATAAGCTTTTATAGATTGTTGTTTCTTTGTTTCAGAATGATGTAGATAACGGTCGGGGCTCCGATAATCGGAGTCACTACGTTGAGGGGGAGGCTTCCTGAAGTGCCCGGCAGATTGCATAATAGATTGCACACCAGACTTAAAGCTCCACCCAAGAGTATTGTGGCCGGCATGAGATACTGATGTTGTGCCGTGCGCAGCAGGATGCGTGCCAGATGCGGGACGGCCAGTCCAATAAAGGAGATGGGACCACAGAACGCCGTTGTTGTAGCCGTGAGCAATCCGGTAACCCACAGGAGCATATTTCGGGTGCGCTTTATGGGAATACCCAGATTTTCGGCATAACGCTCACCTAACAGCAAGGCGTTGAGCGGTTTGATCAGCAGCAGGGCACCCGCCAGTCCTGCGAGTAGTAGGGCGCTGAATGCCGGCAGTTGTCCGAGTGAAACATTTCCAAAACTGCCTAATCCCCAGATCATGTAGGTAAATACACCGTCGGCCGATGCCTGATAATTCAGCAAGGCAATGGACGACGAAGTCAGATAACTGATCATGATTCCGGTGATAAGCAGCATCATGTTGTTGCGTAAAATGCTCGAAAGGAACAGCAGCAGGGCAATGATCAGCATGGCCCCGCCCAGTGCGGCGGCTACCGTCAGCAGAAAGCCGTTGAGCGAGATCAGATCGGTGGTGAGCGACCCGCCCATAAACAGAATCACCACAGCCACACCCATACTGGCTCCGCTGTTGATACCCAAGATGGAAGGGTCGGCCAGAGGGTTCTTGAAACAGGTTTGCAGAATCAGGCCGGAAGCAGCCAAAGCACATCCGCAGAGCAAGGCGGTGCAGGCCTGCGGCAATCGGTTGTCCAGTACGATATATTCCCAGCTTGCTTTTCCGGCTTCCGCTCCCCACAGGATATGCCACACCTCGGATGCCGGAATACGCACGGCACCCCAAAACAGATTGGCCAGAAAAAGAAGCGCTACGGCCAATATGCACAAAATGCTGTATGCCGTTTCTTTTCTCATGGTATCGGAGTGAAATAACGGCTCTTCTCTCCCGGCAACAGGTCGGGATGCAGCAGGCAGATCAGATCTTTCAGCAACAGTTGGGGCTGGAAGGGAGTTTCTTCGTAGAAGGGGATATACTGTGTGTTGCATCCATAGATGCGTTTTTCTTTCCAGGCTCTGAAGCGTGTGTAAGGCTCATAGTCCTGTTTCAGTTGCCGGTAGCTTAACGGTTCTTTCTGATTGTATTTGATGAGCCACACCTCGGCGTTTTCGGCCTGTTCGAGTACCGCCTCGAAGGGGAGAGGGATGGCACCACTGTTTTCCAGATGAGCAAACACATATTGTGCTCCCGCATCCTGATACAGTTGTCCCGAAGTACTGTTTCCACCCGGCACGAACCAGTTGGCGCCTGTCTTCATTTCGCAGAGCAGAGAAGGCTTATGCCGGCTTTCGGACGCCAGCTTTTTCAAACGGTTGTATTCCGTTTCGATGCTCCGGAACAGGCTGTCAGCCTGGGCTTCCTTTCCGAAGAGCATACCGTAGAAACGCATCCATTCCGCACGTCCTAATGCGGAACCTTCCATATAATCGGCGCACTCTACGATGGGAATGCCCAATTTTCCGAGTTTTCCGTAGCTGCCGCTCTGTTCAAAAGGTGAAGGCATCAGGATTTCCGGATGCTGTTCCATAATCTGTTCTATATTAGGACTCATGCTATTGCCATAGTTGCGCACCGTGCCTTTCCGGATTTTTTCCTGAAGTTCCGGATTCAATATATACTCCGCGTCGCAGACTCCGTCCACACAGTTCGTGGCTTGCAGCAATTCCAACAGACTGTAATGGACTGAAGAATAGACGACAGCACGGTTTACCGGAGTGCGGATTACCGTACCTTCGGGCAGGTTCTGTGGCAGCGGTTGGTTCTTATTGACCAGAACATACCGGTGCAGTATCTTTTCCGGTTGCCAGGGATTCTGTAGAATAGCTATTTGGCAACTGTCCTGCTGTATCAGGGTAATCAGGCGTGCATATTTCATGGGAATGGTGTCGCCGTGCTCCTGATTCTGTTGCGTTCTGCTGTTATGGCACGAGGCGAGTAGCAGTAGCAGGCAGGTCACGGTTGTCATGATACGTGTAAGTCCTTTCATTGTGTCTGTTGATTTATATTTCGGTTCAAAGATACGGATTTTAATCCAAACGAAAAAAAACTGCCCTGCGCTGAGCAGCGCAGGGCAGAGTGCAATTAAGATTTTATCATCAGATTATGATATTTCTTTTTTCTTTAGAAGGCGTATCCCAGTCGGATCAGGAAGTTGCTGGCACCACCGTCTATGTTTTCATTTGGATTGACAAATCCTCTTTGGTAAGCAAAGTCCAGATTGATGTTCTGATACCATAAACCGACACCGATAATCAATCCACCATCGCAACGGCGATAATCATTTACATCAGCAATCTTCAGTTCGTCATATTTGCCGGCAATATCTACACCAAAGAATCCACCGATACGTCCGTCCAAGGCAATTCCGCTTCCCAGATCATATTTATAACCTATGGTCAATGGAATCTGTAAATTGTGGGCGCGATACTTAAAATCATTACCTATTTTGTAGTCAACCTTGTAACCACGGCTTCCGAAAAGCAAACCGCTGTTCCAATATAATCCGTTCTTAATGTAATTGTTGAATTCCAGACCAACATTGTATCCCGGATTCATATCGGCGTTATCGTAAATCTTGTCACCCACAAACTGGTTGGTTGCGAATCCTCCACGTAGAATAATGTCTGTTTGCGCATTTGCTGTTGCTCCCCACATCAGGGCGCCTGCCAGCACCATCATTAATTTTTTCATACTTCTTTTGTTTAGTTTAGTTGTTTATATTTTCAATTTTAAAAGCTTTCTGTGCTTCTCGATATTACGAATGTACGAAATAAAAATATATTCCGATAAATTTACCTCAAAAAAACACACTTTTTATACCTTTGTTGTGGTTTTTATTATATTTTTCATAAGGTATGAAGATTTCTACGATTGTTTTTGATTTAGATGGCACTCTGATGGATACCTTGCAGGATCTTGCAGAGAGTACAAACTATGCTCTGCGTGAGTATGGTTTTCCGCAGCACAGTATAGAAGCGGTCCGTTCGTTTGTAGGCAACGGAGTGCGTAAACTTATGGAACGTGCAGTTCCCCAGGGCACAGAAAATCCTATGTTTGAGGATGTTTTCCGTACTTTTAAAGAGCATTACGTAGCACATTGCCGCGATCATAGTGGTTTGTATGATGGCATTGCCGATATGCTTCAGTCTTTGGCCGATTCCGGTTATCAGCTGGCTGTAGTTTCCAATAAACTGCAAGCCGGAGTGACCGAATTGCAGCAATCTTATTTTTCTTCGTGGATAAAGGTTGCGGTGGGAGAGCGCCCCGAGGTACGGCGCAAGCCGGCACCCGACATGGTGTTTCAGGCTATCCGCGAATTGGGAGCCGATTTGCGTGAAACTGTTTATGTCGGCGACTCGGATGTGGATATAGAAACGGCCCGGCAGTGTGGCATTCCCTGCATCTCCGTATTATGGGGATTCCGTGACCGTGAGTTTTTGGAAACTTGCGGAGCTGCTCATTTTGCCGCAACTCCGCAAGATATTGTTCGTCTGATCCGGAGGGGACTGGAGTAATTATCTCCAGTTAATCCTCCAGAGCATAGTCGATAGTGGTCACTACGCGTATCTTCTTTATATGCGGAGTGTTGTCGTCACGGTCTGAAATAGAGAATTGGCCCTGACTGGCTTTCTTGATCTTGCCCAATTTGCTTTCTGAGTCAATGGCGAATTTCTCGGCAGCCGCTCTGGCGTTTTTGGTAGCCGTTTCGATCATTTGCGGCTTGATGTCATTCAGGCCGGTGTATTCATATTGCACACCATAGCGGTATGGTTCGCCAGTAATCGCAATGCCCTGTTTGAGCAGTTCGCTCTGTTCATTGATCAGCTGGCGTACTAACTTCACCTGATTGGAGGTGACGGTGATCACAGAAGTGACATTATAACGGTAAGCCTGTTTGTTGCTGTTATATCGGTCCGCTTCGTTGTCGATGATGCTCGGGGCGCTGATACTGATCTCGTCATCCTTGATTCCCTTTTTCTTCAGGAAGTCAATGATCTGTTTGTTTGTTTCCTGTATCTGTTGATAGATAGACGGCAGGTCGTTGCCCAGCAGACCATAAGCCAGTGGCCAGGTCACTTTATTGGCTTCCACTTCCATTTCAGCCAGGCCCTTCACGTTCACCGTGCGGTCTTTTTCCGTAAAAGAGTTCAGTCCCGATTGAATAAAATAACCACTTACAGCCACTCCTACGGCCAGGATGGCTGTTTCAACGATAAATTTTGCCATAATTTTTTCTTTTAAAGGTCAGTTTGATAATAAGGTTATGATAAAAAGGTTTTTGCAATCTCTTCCTGCAAAAATAGAGAAATATTTCTTGAAGTATCTCTTTTCTCTTACTTTTTTGATTTTTTGGCAAATAAGTCTTTCTGCTTTCACTTTGTTAGAGATTCCCGTGTTCTGCTGACAGGGCTTTTTTTTCAAAAGAAGCATTTCAGAAAAACTTTTGCATAAATATACTGATATAATACACATGAAAACACACTTTATGCGTATATTTATGCATTTATTCAGGCAGAAAGCTGTTGAAATTCTTACTCGGAAGCAGAAAAAGCTCTCGGTTTATGGTTGAAAACATCGGGATGATTTTTTCAACTTGTCGTGACCAATCATTTTTAATCCGGTTTTCTTGCTTTTTAATGCTCTAAAAAGTTTCTCTTTTTGGAAGATAAAAAGAGAATGAAGAAAGGTAATTTTTTGCTTTTCTGCGTTTTATTGCTTCTTACTCTGCTGAGCTTATCATTTTTCCGTACTTCCGGTTTTCAGTATGGAAAAAAACGGATTTTCAGTCACTTTTTCCGGCAAAGTGTCATTTTGTAAATATCTACAGAAAACACTCAAAGGCTTTCTTCAACAGGAAAAATACCGGAGGAACCAGCAAGGAGGGCAGCAGATCCAGAGTCTTGATTTCTTTCATCTTCAGAATACTGATTCCGGAGCAGAAAATCAGAATGCCTCCCACGATAGAGATTTCTGTAACCAAAGCATCCGAGATAACCGGTCCGGCCAAACAGGTGAGCAGATAGATGCTTCCTTGCCACAGGAATAATATCGGTGCGGCCAACGCCATACCAATTCCATAAGTTCCGGCCAAAACGGTAGAAGTCACCAAGTCGAGTGTGGCATTGGTGTACAGATAAGTGTGGTCGCCATACAGGGCGCTCATCACTGGGCCCACGATGGACAGGGTACCGATGCAGTAGAGAAGCAGTCCGGTGGTGAGTCCCTGTGCTAAATTGGATTTGGAGTATTGGTTGATGAGGCTCTGAAAACGGTTTTCCAGATCCAGTTTGGTTCCTAAAAGCGATCCTAAAGCCAGGCTTCCGATAAACAGCACCGGATATTGGCTTTTCGGCATGTGGGTAGCCACGGCATTGACTCCCAAGGCTACGGCAGCCAGTCCCATAGCATTATAAAGCGCGTTCTGATAGCGCGGTTTGATACCTTTTTTCAATATACTGCCGGCTATACTTCCGACAAGAATGGCGATTGTGTTTGTAATTGTTCCGATCATAGCTGTAAAGTTAATGAAAAAGCATGAAAAATATCTTTTTATGAAGTGTTTTTCTTGTTTGGAAGACGGTAAATAATTGTTTTGAGAATAAAATGATATTATTATGCAATCATTATTCATTTATTATTTGCAATTAATTGTATTATTATATATATTTGCAATCGAAAATGATATGAATTATAAAAATGATGATTATCTGAATAATATCTTACTGAATAAAATTATCATATAATGATATTATTTTGATATAAGAAAGTGAAGTTGAAAAGTGTATGCCGGAGAAAAAAACAGATATGATCGGAACAATTA